>JAWVZD010000267.1:0-4391 GCA_033722395.1 Thermoanaerobaculia bacterium
CTGCCGGGGAGGCTGGAGCGCGAGGTCGCTCGGCTGCGGGCCGGAGTGGAGTGATGGGCGGCGACGGCGAGTCGCTGGTGCGCCGGGTCGACGCCCGCGTTCACGGGCGGTATCTAAAAGACTCGGTCGAGGGAACACCGCGCGGCCTGCTGGTCGGCTTCCACGGCTTCGGCGAGTCGGCCGACGACAATCTGCGCGAGCTCCGCCGGCTGCCCGGCCTGGCGGGTTGGCGGCGCGTCGCGGTCGAGGCGCTCCATCCGTTCTACACTCGCTCGGGCGACGTCGTCGCCTGCTGGATGACACGCCAGGACCGGGAGCTGGCGATCGAGGAGAACGTCGCTTACGTGCGCACGGTTCTGGGCGAGGTGACGATCGACCTTCCGTCGGCGACGCCGATCGCGCTGCTGGGGTTTTCGCAGGGTACGGCGATGGCCTATCGCGCAGGCGCCCGCGGCGGCATCGAGCCGGCTGCCGTCGTGGCGTTGGCCGGTGACGTGCCGCCGGAGCTAGCCGAGCTCGACGGTCTGCCTTTCTCGGAGGTGCTGATCGCGCGCGGCAGCGACGAGGAGTGGTACACGCCGGAGCAGGTCGAGAGGGACGTCGCCTTGCTCGAAGGGCACGGGATCGTGCCGACGGTGTTCGAGTTCCGCGGCGGCCACGAGTGGACCGACGCCTTTCGCCGCGAGACGAGTCGCTTCCTCGGCCGGGTGGCCTCCCGGCGCGCCGACGGCTGACGCCGTCAGTCGTGCGGCAGGCTCGACAACGGGCTCGTCGGCTCGTCGTCGGTCTCGACGTCGCTCTTCAACACGCGCGCCAGGCAGTAACCGGTCAGAATCGTCACCAGCGTCATGCTGATGATCATGAAGACGAGAGCGAAGGTGGTCATGTCGGATTACTCCACAGTGGCGTCGGCACGCCGCTTCCAGGCGCGGCGGACCATCAGAGCGACCGCGGCGAGCATCAGTACGATGGTGCCGCGGGCGATCCAGAGATACGGTCGATTGGCGGGATCGGCGTAGCGATCACCGACACCCGGTTCCATCAGTAGCGTCGGCAGGGCTTCGGTGAAGCCCCACCAGCCCAGCAGGACGAAGAGGAAGATCGGTGTGACCCACTTCATGATCGGCTTGTAGAAGCCGGGGATCCTGAGATCGGCACCGCGGTGTAGCTCCTCCCAGCCGCGATCGATGCCGAATACCCACGAGAACAGGACGATCTCGAAGGCGGCGAAGACGACGAGACCGAACGTCCCCGCCCAGTAGTCCCACTCGTCGAGAACGCCGCGTTGCAGATAGACGACGTGGAACAGGCCGATCAGGGCGGCCAGTCCGGCGATCGACCAGGAGGCCTTCTTGCGGCTCAGCTTGAGCTCGTCCTGCAGGAAGGAGATCGCCGGGCTGGCCAGCGCGACGCACGAGGTGGCGCCGGCGATGAACAGCAGGAAGAACCACAGAAACGCCCAGATCTCGGCCCCTGGCAGCCCCTGGAAGACAGCCCCCATGGCGACGATGCCGAGATCGAAGGAGCCGCCTTGCGCGATAGCGGTGGCGCCCGCGACACCGAAGAAGACCACCGCCGCCGGGATCGCCAGCGTGCCGCCGAGTACTACCTCGGCGAACTCATTGGTCGCCGCCGTCGACAGACCGGTCAGGGTGACGTCGTCCTTGCGGCGCAGATACGACGAGTAGGTCTGGATGCTCCCCATGCCGACCGAGAGGGTGAAGAACATCTGTCCCGCCGCGGCGACCCAAACCCTGGCGTTGCCGAGACTCGCCCAGTCGGGATTCCAGATGAAGTTGAGACCGTCCGACGGGGAGGCCGCCTGAGGGGCCATGGTGAGGATGCGGAACACCAACACCGCAGCCAGCACCAGCAGCAACGGAACGCCGTAGAGTGCCAACTTCTCGATCCCGCCGCTGATACCGCGGGCGAGGATCCAGCCGAGGAACACGATGGTGATGGCGAAGAACAGGACGGTGATCAGGCCGGAGCCGTCCTGGACGGTCTGGTACTCGACCAGGAACTTCCGTACGCCTTCGGCCTTCTCTTCCGGGGTGCCCTGCCCGAAGTAGCCGCCGGTGAGGGAGAAGAGGCTGAAGCCCAACATCCAGGAGACGATGTAGGTGTAGTAGATGAAGACCACCAGCGGCATGACGACACCCATCACGCCGATGTACTTCGCCCAGGCCTTCTTCCGGTCGGTGAGCTCGTCGAGGGTCCCGGGGAGGGTATGATGGCCGTACTGCCCACCGAAGCGACCGACCCCCCACTCGACCCACATCAGCGGGATACCCAGCAGGATGAAGGAGATGAAGTAGGGGATCATGAAGGTCCCGCCGCCGTTCTGCGCCGCCTGGACGGGGAAGCGCAGGAAGTTCCCCAGACCGACGGCGTTGCCGGCCATCGCCAGCACCAGGCCGATCCGGGTACCCCATCTCTCCTGAGTGTGCGTGTCGATGCTCACGACGGCCTCCTCGCCGGGTGACGGTGCTCCTCTGTGGTTGCGGAGATGCTCCGCGGGAGGCTATCCGGCGCTCCGGAGGCTGTCAACACGCCGCGGTGGGTGTCAGGAGGGGCTCTCGGAGGGCAGCGGTTGGGTACCGAGTCGCCCCAACAGGTCGTTGAGCACCAGCATGCCGGCCAAGCGCCCGCCCTCGACGACCATCAGGCGCGTGTTGCCGGTGCGGGTCATCTTGTCGAGCGCCTCGATGGCGTCGGTGTCGGGCGACACCGTGTTCTCGCTCGAGAACGGCACCACGATGGTGCCGATCGACTGCCGCGACCACTCCTCCGGGGGCAGCTCCTTGACCCGCTGAGCGGTGACGTAGCCCAGCAGCCGCTCGCCGTCGACCACCGGCAGCATCTTGAGCTGATGCTCGTAGATGAAGTCGTCCACCAGGGCGCTGATCGACAGCGCCCGCTGCACGGTGATCGGCTTGTCGTCCATCAGTTGACGCACCGGGATGCCGGCGAGCGAGCTGCGGGTCAGCAGATGCTGATACGTGGAGCCGGCAGCCGAGCGCAGCGTGAAGCCGAACAGCAGCAGGGCGATCCCGGCGATCGGCGAGCCGTCCCCCAGGACGACCAGGATGCCGAGAACGATCGCCGCCAGCCCGGCGGCGCTTCCCAGCCGGGCGCTGCTGGTCGTGGCCCAGGCCAGATCGCCGCGTAGCGCCCACAGCACCGACCGCAGCGCGCGGCCGCCGTCGAGCGGGAAGGCGGGTAGCAGGTTGACGCCCGCGAGCAGGCCGTTGAGCATCGCGAGACGGGTCAGCAGAGAGGTCTCCGGGCTCCCGGGACGCGTGAGCTCTGCGCCGATCAACAGAGCCAGCGCCAGGACCGCGCTCGCCACCGGACCGGTGAGCGCCACCAGCAGGTCGGTATCGGGGCTGCGGCAGCCGGCGTCGCGATCCCGGGCGGCACCGAACGGGAAGACCAGTGCCGGCGTGGTGCCCCCACCGTAGCGCCTCGCGGCCGCGATGTGCGCCAGCTCGTGGGCGATCACCGAGAAGAGCAGCCCGAGCACGACTACCAGCGCCATCAGCCAGTACATCGTCGCCGGTCGGCCGGGGAGATCGGCCGGTAGCGCGGCGGTGGCGGCCCACCAGGCCACCAGAGCGACCGTCGGCAGCCAGCTGAAGTCGAGTCGGAAGGTGATCGCTCGGCCGCTCTCGCCGGTGCCGGAGCGGTTGGCGCTCGTCGGTGTCACTCGTCCCGCCTCAGCCCTCTTCGGGCATGACGATCCACAAGATGATGTAGGCCAGGATGCCCGGAAAGGCGGCCGAGAAGATCGACACCAGGACGTACAGCACGCGCACCAGGGTGACGTCCCAGCCCAGCCATTCGGCCAGGCCGGCACAGACGCCTCCGATCCAGCGATTCGATTGCGAGCGTCGCAGCGGGTTGCGGGGGTCGGGCATCGTAGTCTCCTGACACTTCGTGCGGTGTCGAATCGAGCCGCTCGCGGTCCTCAGTCGGCGATGACGAGGTGGGCCCAGCGACCGCAGATCCGTTCGATCTCCTCCTCTTCGTCGGTGTCGAACGCCTCGCGAGAGAACGCCTGGATCTCCTGTCGCTCGACGCCGGCCTGGCGCAGCCCGTGTCGCACCGCGCCGATCAGCGCGAACGGATTCCGGCTGTGCACCGTAATCTGTATCTCCGGGTAGCGCGGCGCCATCGCTCTACGATCCTCGGCGGGTCTCCGACGACCCCCTCATCTACTAAGACGCTCGACGGGGCCGATCGGTTTCGCGACAATCGTGTCGCCGAGGTAGTAACCTACACCATATCGACTCTCGTTCGGGGCATTCGGTTCCCCGTGTGTCGGTTCGGAGGCTGAGATGAAGGTGCTGCTCGGTGCCGTCCTGATCGTCATCCTGCTCTACATCGTC
>JAWVZD010000268.1:0-4384 GCA_033722395.1 Thermoanaerobaculia bacterium
CACAACCGGCCCGAGGGGACCGACGTCCCGTGGCACCGGGTGATCAACGCCCAGGGCAGGGTGAGCCCGCGTGCGAGCCCCGGCTGGGACGGGCTCCAGACGATGCTCCTGGTCGAGGAGGGGGTGCGCTTCGACGACGACGGGCGGATCGACCTCGAGCGTTACCGCTGGGAGCCGGAAGGACCCGGCGATCTCGTCTGACGGCTGAACTTCCCTTCCACGCGCCGGGAACTACTTTTACCAGACCGCCTCGTAGCCCTCCGCCGCCAGATTCCAACGCTCGCCGTAGACGTGCACCCTCCGCGTCGGCTCGCCCTCGGGGGTCACGAGCGGCAGGCCCTCGTGGGTCCAGGCGAGGATGCTGCCGGCGAGGTTGCGGGCCCGGAATCCCCGCTCGACGAGCTCCTGGGCGTAGAGGCCGCTCCTGTAGCCGATCGTGCAGTAGGTCACCACGTCGTGGCCGGCCAGATCGTCGCTACGGCGCTCGAACTCCTGGCGTGGGATGGCGCCCGGGATGGTCGAGACGGCGCGCTCCTCGTCGCTGCGGGCATCGACCACCACTAGCCCCTCGTCGCCCCCCGTCTCGGCGGCGAGCTCCGCGGCGAGCTCCGCGGGGCCGATCGCCTCGACGCGCGGGAACTCGTCGCGGTACTCGGCGTACATCGCCTCGATGCGCTGGCGCTTCTCGGCCTCGGTGAGGTTCCGGGCCGGCTCGCCGGCACAGCCGAGGGAGGCCACCAGGGCAGCGCACGCGAGCGCCACCGCGAGCCGGGGCGAGGAGGACGCCCTCACGACGCGCACTCCGCCCTTCGACCTCTGCGCCAGATCGCCAACACCCTACCCATCGCCGTCTTCACCCCCCTGCGTCGACGGATCGAACTCCGCCGTGAGCCCGTCCTGCTCGGCCAGGCGTCCGATCAGGTCCTCCACCCGGCAGCTGTAGCCCCACTCGTTGTCGTACCAGGCGACCACCTTGACCAGCGTGCCGTCCAGGACCTGGGTCATCAACGAGTCGAAGATCGACGAATGGCAGTTGCCGACGATGTCGGAGGAGACGATCGGATCGGTCTGGTACTCCAGGATCCCCTCGAGATCCCCTTCCGACGCCTCGCGGAAGACCCGGTTGATCTCCTCGGCGGTCGCGGCGCCGTCGAGCTCGACGGTCAGGTCGACGACGCTCCCGTCCGGCACCGGCACACGCATGGCGATGCCGTCCAGCCGGCCCTCGAGCTCGGGCATCACCTTGCCGATCGCCCTCGCCGCGCCGGTCGAGGTCGGGATGATGTTCATCGCCGCGTGGCGCGAACGCCGCGGGTCCTTGTGCGGTGCGTCGACCAGGCGCTGGTCGGCGGTGTAGGCGTGTACCGTGGTCAGCAAACCGCGCCGAATGCCGAAGGTCCGGTCGAGAACCGAGGCGAGCGGCGCGGCGCAGTTGGTGGTGCAGCTGGCGTTGCTGATGATCCGCGCCTCCGGCGTCAACACGTGGTCGTTGATCCCCAGAACCACGGTGCTCTCGAGATAGTCCTTGGTCGGCACGGTGACGATGACGCGCTTGGCGCCGGCGTCCAGATGGTCGTCGAGCTCGGCCAGCTTGCGGAAGCGGCCGGTGCTCTCGATGACGTAGTCGACCCCCAGCTCGTCCCACGGCAGCCCGGCGGGCTCCTTCTCGCTCAGCACCAAGAACGGATCGTCGTCGATCCGCATCCGGTCGCCCTCGACCGCGACCTCGCCCGGATAGATCCCGTGCACGCTGTCGTACTTGAAGGCGTAGGCCAACCGCTCCGGGTCGGTCAGGTCGTTGATCGCCACGACATCGAAATGCCGGCGCAGCTTGGCGATACGGGTGACGATGCGGCCGATGCGGCCGAAACCGTTGATGGCGATCTTGGGAACCGACATGGTCTCCTTCCTATCGGGCCTTCCTATCGGGCCTTTCTATCGGGCGTTCCCGTCGGACCGTTCAGGACGGCTCGACGATCTTGAATTCGGCCTCACCCTCCACCCGTCGACCGGTGGCTCGATCGACCAGAGCGATCTCGAGAGTGTAGCCGCCCGGCGCGAGCCCCTTCGGCTTCCAGGTCGCCACCAGGCCGGTCGCCCCGGCCTCGCCGACGTAGCGCTCGAGGAACCGCACGTCGGGCGCCTCCATCTCGTCCCCGCGAGCGGTGAGCAGCCTGAGCTCGACGAGCGGAGCCTCCACCGTGGAGTAGAACAGATTGAACACCAGCTGTTGTTCCCGGTTGGACCGGAAGGCGGGGGCGAGACGGGGGAAGAAGTCGACACCCAAACCCCGCAAGGTCTCGACCTCGGGCGCCGCTGCGGCGGCCTCGCCGGAGGCGAGCGGCAGCGACAGCCAGTCGCGCGAGCGATCGAGGAAGAGCGGCGGCAGCACCACCAGATCGGTCCGGCCGAGAGCCGCCACCTCGAGCGGCGCCTTGGCCAGGCTCAAGGCGTCGTCCGCCAGGTTGCGCACCAGCACGCGGATCTCACCTACTCCGGTGCCCAGCTCGAGGTGTCCCGCCAGCCGCAGCCCGCCGCGCTCGAGCCGACGGCCGTCACGCGCCAGGTCGATGTCGACGCGCCGAATGAACAGATCCTGCACGCCGCCGAACCGGTCGAGACCGTAGGCGTGGATCTCGATCGAGGCGATCCCGCCGAACGGTCTCTCGAGCAGCGCCTCGCCGGGGATCTCGAGCAGGACCGGAACCCGTGCACGCTCCCCGCTCGCCGGTACCGGCAGGGCCAGGAGATCGAACTCGAAGTCGCGCAGCTCACGGTCGGCCAGCACCAGCTCGGCGACGTCCCGCCGGTCGTCGAGCCTTCGCGGGCGGTCTGCCCGGGTCGGCGCCCGGTACCCCGGGCGGTAGTAGAGATCGACGCGGCGCATCCCCGGCAGGCGCACCTCGAGATCGTGGAAGCTGCCGTCGGCCTCGACGTTCGGTTGAATCACCAGCACATAGGTCAGACTGGTGCGCTCGACGATCTTCTCGGTGGCGCGATCGATGCGGTTGAAGTTCTCGTACAGCCGGCCGCCGCTGTGGTGCGCCAGGTGGAACAGGGCGTTGCCGTCGAAGGCCGGCTCGTCGATCGACGGCACGCCGCGCACGTCGACGGCCTGGAGCACCCAGCCGGTCTCCAGGAAGGCCTTCAGGGCCGCATCGAGGCGGAAGACCGCCCGGGCGGTGTGGTTGCGATCCTCCAGGAAACGCGACGGGAAGCCCTGCGACAGCAGGAGGATCTGCTTCGGTTCCGGCACGGCCGCGAGTCGTAGCGCCAGGTCCCGCAGACCGCGTCCGAGCTCGCGCACCCGGCGGAGGACCGGCTCGTCGGCCAGGCTCGGAGTGGAGGTCAGGCTGCCGAGCACCGGGTCGAGCGAGATCTCGTCGGGGGAGCGTCCTCCCACCGAAGGCGCCCCGGGGGTGGGACCGTCGAGCGGCCGCAAGATCGCCGCCGACCACTGCCGGGCGACCCGTTGCCAGGTCTCCTCCCCCGCCGGCTCGCCCTCGAAGCGCAGATCGGCCAGTCGCGAGAGCTCGATCAGGCCCTCCGCCACGCGCTCGGGCCGGCGCGCGACGATCGCTTCGATGACGTCCAGGGCGACCAGACTGGCCTCGCGCCGGTCGATGAAGCCGGTGAGCAGCTGCGGACCGAAGAACGACGAGTAGAAGCCGACCGCCAGCCGATCCGACGGGTGCAGCTGCTCGGCCACCATCCGCCGCGCCCCGGTGAGCGCGCCGGGCAGGTGCTTCCACTCGGTGAGGTCGAGATCGACCAGTAGGAGCAGATGTCGTCGACGCCGCCCGTCGACCGACTCGGACGGCCCGACCGAGCCCGACGGTTCGGCCGACGACGCCTCCGCGGCGGTATCGGTGGCCGAGTCGACGACTTCGAACGAGACGATCGGCTGCGGTTCGCCGCGGTCGAGCACCACGAAATCGTCCGCCGTGAGCCCTCGCACCGGCTCGCCCTTGCGCAGCACCTGAACCGCGACCTCGACCTGGGTGACGCTGATCCGCTCGCTCACCGAGCGCTCGGACTCGGATGCTGCGGCGAGGCCCGACGCCAGGCAGAGACACAGGATCGTGACCCTCCAGCGACCTCTCATCCGCTATGCTCGATCCGTCCGATCGCGCACCGTCGGCCGTCCGAGCGAGGGGAGAAACCGGGCCGGGGCGAGGACCAGCTGATGCGTCGACACACGTCGCAGAGAATTCTATCGCCCGTCGTCCTGGCGCTCTCGCTTCTCGGCTGCCTGTCGACTCGGCACGTGCCGTTCGATCCGCTGGCCGGGCCTGCCGGATCGGTCCGCGGGAGGCCGCTGCCGGCCGCAACGCGCCTCGAGCCGATCGCGGCGGACCCCCGTCTCGAACTCGAATCCCGCACC
>JAWVZD010000269.1:0-4370 GCA_033722395.1 Thermoanaerobaculia bacterium
CGCTCGGGCAGCTCGACCCCGTGTCCGGCGAGGCGGCGGCGGACGCGATGCAGGATGGTGTCGACAGCGCTGACACTCAAACGGGGCACCATGGCGGTAGCGATCTCGCGGCTGGTCCAGCCTTCGAACACCGCCAGCTGCAACACGGCCAGATCGCGGGCGGCGTGGCGCGTTCGGAGCAGACGGCGGCAGTCGCGCCAAAAAGCTCGCCACGACTCGCGCTGGGCGAACAGCTGCTCGGGCGTCGGACCGCGAGACGGCACCGATTCGGAGACGTGATCCGCGAGATGCGCCGCCAACGCCGCACCTCGCTTCGCAGCGCTCTCGTAGCGCAGTCGATCGAGTGCGACGCTCGTCGCGACTCGCTTGAGATAGATGAACGCCTCGCCGTCGCTCGATCCTCGAAACCGCCTCAGCGCCTCGCGATCTCGCTCCAGGAGGCGGCAGTACACCTCTTGCAGGAGCTCACGGCGTCGCTCCCGATCCGGCGTCACGCCACCGAGGCGCAACGCCCGCGTGATCCCCGCCACCAGGCAGGGGCGAAAGCGGCGTTCGAACTCGATCCACAGATCTACACTCTCACTCTCGGCACACCGTCGGAGCGTGCCGACTACACCGTTCTCCATCGCTCCTCCTCCGATCCAGGAGAAGGAGGCGAACTCGCTTCGGAACCAGGGGTCGCCTCGTAGGCGTTCGAGGCGTGACAGGACAACCGACCCTAGCCGCTCGGCGGCGCAGGGTCAAGACGCGGGATCGTTCGAGCGGCAGATCCCGGCCGGAATCAGCGCAGCTTCTCCTCGACGAACTCGACGTGCTGGCGGATCTTCGGATCGTACTTCTTGAGGCGCAGCTTTTCGGTCGATAGCCGCTTGTTCTTCGTCGTGGTGTAGAAATAGCCGGTACCGGCACTCGATACCAACTTGATCTTGTCTCTCATCCGATCACTCCTCGCTTCTTCGCGTTCTGCCTCTCCGCGTCCCGATCACGGTGCGGTTGAATGGCGGGGCCGACGGGACTTGAACCCGCGACCTCCGGCTTGACAGGCCGGCGTTCTAACCAATCTGAACTACGACCCCACTCGTTTCCCCGTCCCCGCCGGCCGATCGATCCGGATCGACGTCGGATCGTCCGGACACACGCAACACTCGACCCCGGAGACCGGAGGTTTGCAATCGGCCGAGACGATCTACCTGGTGGGAGGTGAGGGATTTGAACCCCCGACCCCCTGCTTGTAAGGCAGATGCTCTCCCACTGAGCTAACCTCCCGCCCGCTCGGGACGGTTCATAGTACGAAAGCCCCCGATCGAAGTCAACGAACCGACTCGCGACCGCGGCGACGAACCGACCCCGCTGGGTTGCAACACCAATGATTCATGAGAGAATGAATCTCAGCCGATTCCGTCGGCGGTCGCGTCCAAGCCGCCCCGATCGGTCGACGCGACTGCTCGAACGAGCTCCAATCAACCGCCAAGGAGGCATCTGAATGCACGAAGTTCCCGATCTCTCGTACCCGTTCGACGCTCTCGAGCCGCACATCGACGCCCGCACCATGCAGATCCACCACGACAAGCACCACGCGGCGTACGTCTCCAACCTGAACAAGGCCCTCGAGGGGCACGACGACCTCGCCGCCTTGCCGGTCGACGACCTGCTGCGACGGATCGACTCCGTTCCGGAAGCGATCCGTACGGCGATCCGCAATCACGGCGGAGGCCATGCCAACCACTCCCTCTTCTGGGACGTCATGAGCCCGGACGGCGGCGGCGCGCCGAGTGGCGACCTCGCCGGTGCGATCGACACCACCTTCGGTAGCTTCGACGCATTCAGGGAGAAATTCTCCGCCGCCGCAGGTGGCCAGTTCGGCTCCGGCTGGGGCTGGCTGGTGGCCGGCTCGGACGGCCTCGAAGTGCTGGCGCGTCCGAATCAGGACAGTCCGCTGATGGAGGGCAAGACCCCGATCCTCGGCGTCGATGTCTGGGAGCACGCCTACTACCTCAACTACCAGAATCGCCGCGGAGACTACGTATCGGCGTTCTGGAACGTCGTCGACTGGGACGCCGTCGCACGACGCTTCGCCGCAGCCTGAGGCTCACCGGCGTGCTCTCGACCGGGGGTCGCCGTATATACTTCGAGTTGTTCTCTCCGCCCGGCCCGGAGCCGGGCGGAATCGTCTTACCCGTGGCGGTGTAGCTCAGTGGTCAGAGCGAGCGGCTCATAACCGCTAGGTCGGGGGTTCAAGTCCCTTCACCGCCACCATATCCGTGATCCGCGCCCACCTCGACCGGTTCTTCCGCCGGGTCGCTCCGGCGACTCCCGGCGACACCTTGCTGGTCGCCTTCTCCGGCGGACTCGACTCGAGCGCCCTGCTTTGGGAGCTCTCCCGACTGGCCGAGCGACGCCGCCTCCGACTGCACGCCGCCCATCTCGACCACGCCCTCGACGAAGGCTCCGAGGAGCGGGCCGGGCGCGCCGCCGAGATCGCCCGCCAGATCGGTGTTCCGCTCACCGTCGAGCGCTTGACCGAGGTACCGCGAAATCCCTCCGGTGGGCTCGAGGACTGGGCCCGGCGAAGACGCTACGACTATCTCGAAACGGTGCGGCTCGAGATCGGTTCCCGCTACCTGGTGACCGCCCACCACCGCGACGATCAGGTCGAGACCATCCTGCTGCGCTGGGCGATGGGATCCGGACTGGCGGGATTGGCGGCCATGCGGTCGCGGCGCGGAACGCTGGTGCGGCCCCTGCTCGACCTCGAGCGCCAGAGTCTGCGCGAGAGCCTCGAGTCGGCCGGTATCGAACCGGTCGAGGATCCGACGAATCGGGACGCGACGCGCCTGCGGAATCGCCTTCGTCGGCACCTGCTGCCGCACCTGCGGCGATCCGATCCCGAACTCGACGCGCGCCTCGTCGGGCTCGCCACGGCGAGCCGCGCCGCCGTCGACGGGATCGAGCGCCGGCTCGCCGCGGTGCTCGACCCGAAACCGGAGGCAGGGGGTGCATCGGTCGACCTGGCCGCTCTGGACGACCTGCCGTCGTCGTTCCTCCCGTTCGCCCTCGCCATCCTCCATCGGACGGCCGGGCGACCCTACCCACCTGGCGAGGCGGCGCGCCGCGAGCTCGCCCGCCAGCTCGCTGCCGGCGGCCGCATCGGCTGCGATTGTGGTGACGGCTGGAGCTGGAGAGATCACCGAGGCCGACTCTATCTGCGGCCGGCCGAAACGACCCCGGCACCTTTCGCGTATACTCTGGCGGTGCCCGGGGAGGTGGTCATCCCGCCCCTCGGGCTGCGGCTGAGCATCGGCCGCGAGCCGGTGGCGCCGTGGATGTTCGAGGGGCGTCCCGATCGGGCCGCTCTTCGGCTTCCGGTCGAATACCGGGATTCACTCCTGGTGCGCAATCGGCGGCCCGGGGATCGGATTCGACCCCTCGGGTGTCGGTACCGCCGACGTCTCAAGGAGGTGCTGATCGATCGCGCCGTTCCGCGAGGTCGACGCGACCGCCTGCCGCTGCTGTGCCGGGGCGAGCGAGTCCTCTGGGTTCCCGGTGTCACCATCGACGACGATCTCAGGCTGGCGGACCAGCGGCACCCCTGGGTGGCTCGCCTGGAACCGATCGATGCGACGGGTGGGGAATTGCCGTTACTCTAGCCCTGTTGAGCCTGATGACGGCGCAGCTCGAAGCTCCGGCGTGACGCCGAGGCCAGCGACAGTGAGGACCGTACGGTGAACTCGACAGTCAAGACTCTCATCCTCTGGATGGTGATCTTCGTGGCGGTGATCCTGCTCTGGAACACCATCCAGGCCGGCAATGTCGGCCGGCACGAGCTCACCTTCACCGAGTTCATCGACCAGGTCGAGTCGGGGCGGGTGGCGCGCGTCACGATCAGCGGCCAGAAGGTCACCGGCGAGTTCCGCAGCGGCGGCAAGTACCCGGAGGGCGAGAGCTTCCTTTCGTTCATTCCGACCGACTACTCCGACGAGTTGGTGCGCGAGCTCAGGGCCTCGAAGGTGATCATCGATTTCGAGGAGCCGCGGGAGAACCCGTTCATCCAGTTCCTGGTCTTCTGGGCGCCGATCCTGCTGATCATCGGCCTATGGATCTTCTTCATGCGCCAGATGCAGACCGGCGGCAACAAGGCCCTCTCCTTCGGCAAGAGCAAGGCGAAGCTGATGAACGCCGTCGGCAAGAAGGTCACCTTCGAGGACGTAGCCGGCGTCGAGGAGGCCAAGGAGGAGCTCGAGGAGATCGTCGAATTCCTCAAGGAGCCGCAGAAGTTCCAGAAACTGGGGGGCAAGATCCCCAAGGGCGTCCTGCTGATGGGGCCTCCGGGGACCGGCAAGACCCTTCTCGCCCGAGCGATCGCCGGAGAG
>JAWVZD010000270.1:0-4364 GCA_033722395.1 Thermoanaerobaculia bacterium
CCTGCGGCCGACCGAGCTGGCGTGCCAGATGGCGATCCTGTCGACGGAGCAGCTGCGCTGGGAGCGCACGCCCGAGCGCCTGGCTACGGCGCGACGCTGGGTCGACGAGGCCAGCGCGGCGGCGCCCGGCGATGGTGACGTGGTGGCGATCGAGGCGCGCTACCAGGAGGTGGTGGGGGATCGGGAGACGGCGGAGGCGCTCTATCGACGCAGCGTCTACCTCGACGCACGACAGGGACGGACCTACGCCTACTACGTCCGGTTTCTCCTCGACGGCGGGGAGGGCGTGGAGGGCGTGGCGGAGGACGTTCTGGCAGAGGCCCGGCTGCTGGTCGCTCGGGCGCGCGAGCTGGCGCCGTTCCATCCCTGGATCGAAGCTCTCGAGGACCGACTCGGTCCGTCGCGGCGCTCGGCCCCGATGGCCGGAGCGAGCTCCCACCCCCAGCCCTGACCTGCTGCCTCGCTTTGCTAAGATCCGCGCGTCCCGCCGTGCGGTGATCGTCGGCGGACCGGAAAGGACCCGATACGATGCCCCGCACGATACTCCTCGCCGACGACAGCCTCTCGGTCCACCGCGCCGTGGAGAAGAGCCTCGCCTCCACCGACGACGAGATCCTCGTCGCCACGAACGGCGACGAGGCTCTCGCTCTGTTCCAGGAGCGCCGGCCGGATCTGGCGTTGGTCGACATTCACATGCCGGGCGCCTCGGGCTACGAGGTGACGCGACAGATCAAGAGTGCGGCTGCCGAGCTTCCGGTGCTGCTCCTCGTCGGAACCTTCGAGCCGTACGACGAACGCCTCGCCGACGACTCGGGAGCGGATGGCCACCTGATGAAGCCGTTCGACGAGGCGGCGCTCCGAGCTCGGATCGACGAACTCGCCGGAGTCGACGAGGCGGTGGTGACAGAGGACGAGGAGCCGGCCGCGACGGAGCCGGTACGAGCCGAGTCCGATGAGGAGAGCGGTTCCGAGGAGCGGGTCGAGACGGCGCGCGCCGAGAGGGACCCCGCCGGGAGCAGGCCGGCCGACGACGAGGTGACGCGCGAGGAGGCACCGGTCGGCGGGCCGGAGATCCTGTCCGAGTCCGACGTCGAGCGGATCGCTCGGCGGGTCGTCGAGCTGGTATCGAGCGATGTGGTGGAGCGGGTGGCGCGCGAGGTGCTGCCGGAGATTGCCGAGGCGGTGGTGCGCCGCCGGATCGACGAGCTCGAAGGCGCGGCGGACTGAAGAGGATGCGGTCGACGCCCGCCGGGCGTCGCTCCTCCGAGAGGCGTCGGGAGGTCGTTCCCGAGCGGGAAGCACGGAGAGCAATGGACAAGCGTTTCGATCCATCTACCTACGAGCAGAAGTGGCAGCGCTTCTGGGCGGAGAACGAGTTCTTCCGTGCCGCCGAAGCGTCGGATCGTGAGCCGTACTGCATCATGATCCCACCGCCGAACGTCACCGGCGAGCTCCATATCGGCCACGCCTTGCAGTCGACGATTCAAGACCTGCTGATCCGTTGGCGGCGGATGCAGGGCCGCAACGCCCTCTGGCTTCCCGGTACCGACCACGCCGGCATCGCGGTACAGCTGATGGTCGAGCGCCATCTGGAGAGTCGCGGCGAGTCGCGCGAAGAGCTCGGTCGCGAGGCCTTCCTGGAACGGGTCTGGGAGTGGAAGCACGAGTACCACGGCAACATCCGTCGCCAGCTCGACCAACTCGGAGCGAGCTGCGACTGGAGCCGCGAGCGCTTCACTTTGGACGAGGGCCTGTCCCGCGCCGTGCGCTACGCTTTCGTCGAGCTCCACCGCCGGGGCCTCGTCCACCGCGGCGAGTACATGGTGAACTGGTCTCCCGGGCTCGACACGGCGGTCTCCGATCTGGAGGTGGAGATGAAGGAGGTGGAGGGGCGCCTCTACCACATCGCCTACCCGATCGAGGGCTCCGACGACGTGGTGGTGGTGGCGACGACGCGCCCGGAGACGATGCTCGGCGACACCGGCGTCGCCTACCACCCCGAGGACGAGCGCTACCGGCATCTGGCCGGACGCTCGGCCGTACTGCCGATCCAGGGGCGGTCGATCCCGTTCGTCGCCGACGAGTACGTCGAGCGCGACTTCGGTTCTGGTCTGGTCAAGGTCACCCCGTTCCACGATCCGAACGACTTCGAGATCGGCAAGCGGCACGACCTGCCGGCGGTCCAGGTGATCGATCGGCGCGGGCGCATGACGGCCGAGGCCGGGCCCGACTTCGAGGGGCTCGACCGCTTCGAGGCGCGTCAGCGGGTGGTCGAGCGGCTGGAGGCGGAGGGTCGCCTGACGCGGAGCGAGCGCTACGTCCACAACGTCGGGCACTGCCAGCGCAGCGGCGTGTCGATCGAGCCGCTGATCTCGATCCAGTGGTTCCTCGACGTCTCCGAGATGGCGGCACGGGCCCTGCGAGCGAACCGCGCCGGGCGGCTCGCGCTGGTGCCCGAGAGCTGGGAGAAGACGTGGGAGCACTGGCTCGAGAACATCCGGCCGTGGTGCATCTCGCGGCAGCTGTGGTGGGGCCATCAGATTCCCGCTTGGTACGACGAGTCCGGCAACTGCTACGTCGCCGAGAGCGAGGACGAGGCCGTCGAGATGGCCGGCACGACGGCCCTGACCCAGGATCCCGACGTGCTCGATACCTGGTTCTCGTCCGGTCTCTGGCCGATGTCGACCCTGGGCTGGCCGGAGCCGACGCGCGACTTCGACACCTTCTACC
Organism: Thermoanaerobaculia bacterium; assembly: GCA_033722395.1. GTDB lineage: Bacteria > Acidobacteriota > Thermoanaerobaculia > Multivoradales > JAHEKO01 > JAWVZD01. The sequence goes on from JAWVZD010000270.1 coordinate 2,731, forward strand.
CGACCCAGGTGCTGGTCACCGGCTTCGACATCCTCTTCTTCTGGGTAGCGCGGATGGTCATGTTCGGCCTCGAGTTCACCGACGAGGTGCCGTTCGACACCGTTCATCTGACCGGCCTGGTGCGCGATGCCGAGGGCCAGAAGATGTCGAAGACGAAGGGCAATACGGTCGATCCCCTGGAGCTGGTCGACGAGTTCGGCGCCGATGCGCTGCGGTTCACGCTGGCCGCCCTCGACAGCCCGGGGCGGGACGTTCCGCTCGATCTCGAGCGCATGGCGGGCTACCGCGCCTTCGGCAACAAGATCTGGAATGCGGTCCGCTTCGTGCTGTCGAACCTGGGCGAGGGGTTCGAGCCGGAGGCGATCGATGCCGGCCGGCTGGAGGCGCCCGAGCGCTGGATCCGCTCGCGCCTGGCCACCACCGCCGCCGAGGTCGACGCCAGCTTCGAAGCCTTTCGTTTCGACGAGGCCTGTCACCGCCTCTACCACTTCTTCTGGGGCGAGCTGTGCGACTGGTATCTCGAGCTCACCAAGCCGGCGCTGCATGGTGGAGCGGAGCGGCCGTTCGTCCGCGAGGTGCTCCTCGAGACCCTCGACGAGAGCCTGCGACTACTCCATCCGACCATGCCGTTCCTGACCGAAGAGCTCTGGCAACGGTTGCCGGGGACGACCGAACGACACGGCGAAACGATCGCTCTGGCGCCGTTTCCCGAGCACCGCGAGGCGTGGGAGGACCGCCCGCTCGAGACGGCGATGAACGACCTGTTCGAGATCGTCACCGCGGTGCGCCGGATTCGCTCCGATCTGGGGCTGCCGCCCCGGACCGAGCTCGACCTGCACCTGGCTCCGGAGAACGACGTGCTCACCGAGCTGATCGACGGCCAGCGGGCCGCGCTCGCCTTCTTGTGTGGGCTCGGCGACCTGGTGCTCGGGGCGCCCCCCGAGGGCTCGGCACGCGACCGCGCCGGCGCGACCGAGCTCGGCGTCGTGGTGCCCGAACAGGCTCTCGGCGACGAGGAGCGGGCGCGCCTCGAGAAGGAGGCGGCGCGTCTCGAAGAGCTCATCGCGGCCGCTACGCGGCAGCTCGAGAACAGGCAGTTCCTCGACAAGGCCCCTCCGGAGGTGGTGGAGGGCAAGCGACAGTCCCTGCGCGAGCTCGAGCGGCGCCTGCGGACCGTCGAAGCCGGACTCTGAGGCCGCCTCGAGCGATGCGCTTCGCCGACTTCCTCGATCAGCTTCGACCGGTCCTCGACGAGGTCTCCGACACCGTGCTGGTGTTCGAGCACCTGCCGTCGACCAACGCCTACGCGCGGCATCTGTTGGAGACGCTGCCGGGGGATGTCGCGCCAGCCAGCCGGTTCGTCCTGCTGGCGTTCGAGCAGACCGCCGGTCGCGGTCGGCGTGGGCGGAGCTGGATCGGGCCGCCGGGTGGGCTCTACGTCTCCTGGGTCGTACCGCTCGATCGTGACGCGCCCCGGTCGTCGTTGCCGCTCCTCTCCGCGGCATCGATCTGCGAGGCGGTGCGCGCCAGCGGGGTGCCGGCTTGCGAGGTCGAGTGGCCCAACGATCTGATGGTAGGGGGGCGGAAGTTGGGTGGCATCCTGATCGAGGTCGTCCAGCCCGCTACCGGCGTCG
>JAWVZD010000271.1:0-4332 GCA_033722395.1 Thermoanaerobaculia bacterium
GTCGACCGTCGCCAACGCCTTCGAGAAACCTTCCGCCGACATCGGCGGCAGCCAGAAACTGGTCGCGAACTCCCGTTTCACCATCTCCCGGAAGAGCTTGTCGGGGTCGGAACGGTAGACGATCGTGCCGTCGGAGTCGGCCTCGTCGCTCCAGCCCATCTCGTCGGAAAGCGCGTGGAAGAGGGTCACCGGCAGGTCGGGCACCGGTCCGTCGGCCTGCTGCAGGATGCGCTCTCGATCGAGGGTGCAGATCACCGGATCGCCGGAGCTCTCCCACAGGGCCACGGCCGGCTGTCGCGCCGTGGCGACGGCGAGCGCCAGACCGGATCCGGTCTGGCCACTCCACGGCACCTCGGCGACGACGTAGCGGCGAAAGGCGTCGAGATCGGGCCGCTCTCGTACCGCCCGATGGATCGGGTCGATCGACAGATACGGCGAGCCCAGGCTGACCAGGACGACCAGCTTCGTGGCCGGGGCGGTGCCGCTCTCGGCGCCGATCTCGTCGGCGTAGAGGCTCGCCACCTTGAAGCGGTGATGGCCGTCGGCGATCAACCCGGTGAGACCGTCGAGCAGCTCCTTGTACTCCTCGATGCGCTCCTCTTCGTCGATCTTGGCGATCGAGTGCATGTGGCCGAATCCGTCCCGCCAGGAGGCCAGCCAACGGGCCTCCTCGTGGTCCGACTCGAGCTCCCGGTCGAGCTCCCCGTCGTCGTTGGTCAGTAGGAAGATCGGCTCGAGATCGGTGCGGATCTTGCGCAACAGATCGAGCCGCTCGTCGACCGTCTTGGCGACGGTGCGCTCGTGTGGCCGGACCTTCGAGCCGTGGAGCCCCAAGAGACCGCAGAGGCCCAGCCGGGTGCCACCGGTAGCGAGATGGGTCTCGTAGAGATAGAGCGCCGGCTCCTTCTCTTCGATCAGAATCCCTTCCTCGAGCCAGCGACGCTGCGTCTCGGTGGCCCGTTCGTGCGGGTCACCCGCGTTCGGATCGGGCCGGGTGAGGTGGGCGAAGTGATGCGGCTCCTGCCTGAGGCGGGCGGCGAGCTCGTCGTCGATCTGGTCGAAGGGCGGGGCGGCCAGGCGGCCCGGATCGCCGTTCGACGGATGGTAGCGTGTGCCGCGGAAAGCGAAGAGTCTCATGCCGAACGATCCGTCCCTCGAAGCTCGAGTGGAGGCTATCCTATCGTGAGCGGTGCCACCCGCCGATGAGGTTCATCCGCAGATCGAAGGCGCGCTCGCGTCGCGGCCGCCGCCTGCTGGTGGCGGCGCTCGGCCTCCTCGTCGGTGCCCTGGTGTGGCAGGTCGTCACCTGGCCGGACGTGGCGGCGCTCGCGCACTCCGAGCCCGAGACGACGGCGTTCATCGAGCGCTTCGAGCGACAGCGGCGAGAGGAGGGGCTCGAGGCCGAGGTCGCCTGGCGCTGGGTCGACTACGACGACATCTCGATCCACTTCAAGCAGGCCGTGCTGGTGTCGGAGGACATCGCCTTCTTCTCCCACCGCGGATTCGCCTTGGAGGAGATCGAGATCGCGCTGCGCGAGGCGTGGGCCGAGCGCAAGCCGCCGCGCGGCGCCTCGACGATCACCCAGCAGCTGGCGAAGAACCTCTGGCTCTCGCCGGCGCGCAGTCCGTTGCGCAAGCTCGAGGAGGCGATCCTCACCTGGCAGCTGGAACGGCACCTCGACAAACAGCGCATTCTGGAGCTGTACATGAACGTCGTCGAGCTGGGGCAGGGGATCTACGGCGTCGAAGCGGCGGCGCGTCACTACTTCTCCCGTTCGGCCTCCGAGCTCTCCCGGCGGCAGGCGGCGGAGCTCGCCGCCGCTCTGCCACGGCCGCGACACTGGCGTCCGGGGAGCGACAGCCGAGCGTATCGACGTCGGGTCGACATCGCTCTCGCCCGCATGGCGAAGACCGATTGGCTGCTGAAGCTGCTGTGAGGAGCGCGGCTAACCGGCCTCCAGGAGATCGGTCGGATCCGAGTCGCTCGAAGTCGCGTCGGTCGAGGCCGGATCGCTGGGAAGGGGATCGTCCGAAACGGCATCGGTCGCGTCGCTGTCGGCAGCGCCACTCGGGACGGAGCCGGTGCGCAGGATCTCCTGGATATCGGCCTTCGTCCGCGGCCGGCAGAAGAGATAGCCCTGGCCCAGCCGGCAGCCGGCCTCGCGCAACAGCTCGAGCTGCTCCGGCCGCTCGATCCCTTCTGCGACCACCTCGAGATCGAGCCGCTCGGCGAGCGACAGGATGGCCCGCACGATGGCCGTGCTGTCGGCGTTGTGCGGCAGGTCGCGCACGAAGGAGCGATCGATCTTCAGGCTGTCGATGCGGTGCTCCAGTAGATAGCTGAAGGAGGAGTACCCGGTGCCGAAGTCGTCGATCGCCAGGCCGACCCCCTGGGAGCGCAGGCGCGAGAGATGTTCCAGGATGCGCTCGCCCTCGGCGGCGATGTTCTCGGTGATCTCGAGCTTCAGGTACTGCGGCTCGAGCCCGGTCAGCAGCAGGACGCGCTCGACGCGTTCGGCGAAGTCACCGGCCTGGAGCTGGCGCACCGAGACGTTGATCGAGATCGGCACCGGCGACAGGCCGGTCTGCTGCCAGAGGACGGCGTGCCGGCAGGCCTTCATCAGCACCAGATATCCGAGCTGCGGCATCAGGCCGGCATCCTCGGCGAGGGAGATGAACCGATCCGGGGTCAGCAGCCCGTCCTCCGGATGGTTCCAGCGCACCAGCGCCTCCAGGCCGACGATGCGGCGGTCGTCGAGCGCGACGATCGGCTGGTAGGTGAGGATCAGCTCGTCGCCGTCCATGGCGCGGCGGAGATCCTGCTCCATGCGGAGCCGAGTGGTCGCCAGCTCGTTCATCGACTGATCGAACTGACGCACCTTGGCGCGGCCTGCCGCCTTGGCCCGGTAGAGGGCGAAGTCGGCGTTGCTCATCAGCTCCTGCGAGCTCGATCCGTCCTCGGGGTAGAAGCACAAGCCGATCGAGAGCGAGGTCTGGATCTCGCGTTGCTCGAGCTCGAACGGTTCACGGCAGCGTCTGAGCACTCGCTCCAGCACCGACAGCACGTCCTCGCGTCGCTCGGCGGAGCGCATGACCAGAGCGAACTCGTCGCCCGCCAGGCGCGCTAGGACGTCGGAGCCGCGCAGCTGGTGGACGAGTCGTTCGGCGACGGCCCGGAGCAGCTGATCTCCGGAGCGGTGCCCCAGGCTGTCGTTGACGTCCTTCAGGTTGTCGATGTCCATCACCGCGACGGCCAGCGGATACTCGTAGCGTCGCGCCGCCTCGACCTCCCGCTCCAGCAGCTCTTCGAACAGACGCCGGTTCGGCAGACCGGTCAGGGGGTCGCGATAGGCGACCTCGCGGATCCGGTCCTCGCTCTCGCGCAGTTGCGCCAGGGTGGCGTCGATGTGCGCCGCCATGCGGTTGATCGAGCCGGCCACCGAAGCGATCGAGTCGCCGCCCGATTCGTCACATCGAGCGGTGAAATCGCCGCTCTGGATCGCCTCGGCGACCGAGGCCAGACGGGCCAGCCGACGGCGGGCTCGCGCCTGCGACCACAGACCGATGAGGACGACTCCGAGGATGACGACCAGCAGCAGCGCCGGCAGCTCGGCGGTGTCGAACAGCAGGAGCTGTGGTCGCCCGGCCAGATAGGCCGCCGTTACCAGCAGCAGGGCCAGGAAGACGGTCCAGGGACGGAGATGCTGACGAACTCTCAACGGCTCCACCTCGCACGGGAGCCCGGATCGACCCGGGCTCGAGTGGGTGCCGCAGCCGTGGCAGGTGCCGTGGCAGGCTGGGTCGACTCTATCTTTGGCTAGAGAAAACCATAGCACGGTCTATGGAGCGGACTCAAGCAGGAGGGGGATCACGGGGACGAGCGGAACTACTGCGCTTCGACTTTTCCTGGGAGCAGATCGGTATTCCATATACTGCGCCGTATGAGCGGATGGGGGGAGATCGTGACGCTCGTCGGTGAAGTCTGGGCGCGGGTGCGGCAGCACCGGCTGGTCGAGGAGTCGGCCAAGATCGCCTACTATTCCTTCCTCTCCCTGTTTCCTCTGGTCCTGATCCTCTTCGCGCTGGCGGGCTTCCTGGGGGGGGATCCCGCCTTCGAGTGGACGATGCTGCAGATGCAGTCGATCATGCCGGGGGAGGCGGCGGAGTACCTCGGTCAGTTCGTCCACGACGTCACCAGTGTCCGGCGGCCCGACGTGCTGTCGGTCAGCCTGGTCTTCCTGCTCGTGGCGGCGTCGAGCATCGTGGTGTCGATGATCAACGCCCTCAGCGGGATCTTCGGGGTGAAACGCCGTCGCTCCTGGTGGCGCAAGA
>JAWVZD010000272.1:0-4319 GCA_033722395.1 Thermoanaerobaculia bacterium
ACACAAGCCAGGTCCGAATCGCAGTCGGCGCGGGATCCACAGCTCTCTCCCGCGACGCCGCGTGGCCGCGCGTCGCAGCCCGCTACCAGGCTGGCGACCTCGAGGAGCAACATCAATTGACACGCTCGTACAACACGACGGACCGCCGATTCTGATCTGGACATGCGCCCGGACTTTACCCCATGGTGTACGGACTTTGCACTTCCAGTGTGGGGAGGGTCGGATGGGCAAGCGGAAGTGGGTCTCGAGGTGCCGGACGGCGTTGCTGGGTGCTTTCGTTGCCGCGCTCGCGCTTGGGTGTGAGGGCGAAGAGCCGTGGCTGGCGGCAGACGCGGTTCCCTTGCGGCACGTGCCCACCTTCGTGGCTGGTCCGGAGATTGACCCGGATGGGCCGTGGGCGTTGTTCGATCGGGATACGCAGGTCGGGTGGTCGCCGCTCGGGCCGGTGACGCTCGCGTTCGACGGACCCATCGCCGTCTCGACGGTGGGTGTACACGGCTCGGCCCCCTACCTCCTTACCGTCAGAGACAGCTCGGGCAACGCCATTGCGGGTCCGTACGATCTCGCGAGTGGGAGCAGCGGCTGGAACCGCCACGACTTGGACGGGCCCGTGCCAGTGGACGGGCTGATCCTCGGCTTCGAGCCCACGGGCGACACCCGCGCGCCGATTGGGGAGCTCGAGCTCTGGGGGCCGGGACGCCCGCTCTCTGCGTATTTCGACCCGAGCACGGTCGAGCCCGCACCAGGGCTCGCCGATGTCGTCTTGGCGGAGCAGGACCGCGTCGAGCTGCGTGCGGGGTCGACGGCGTGTTCGTCGGTGCGCTTCGCGCTGCCGCGCCACCCCGGTGTCTACCGCCGGGCGTGGCTCCGGTTCTCGGCGCTAGGAGCTGTGCGCCCTTGGGTGCTCTCTCGCGCCCTGAATGATGGTCCGACGCACCGCGGGGTCTGGGTTCCTGACCCGTCTGGCGAAGTCCGGCATTTCCTCTACCGAGTCGACGTCGAGGAGCTCGAGCTCGGCGTCAACGAGGTTGTCCGGTCCCGCTCTCCCATCCCGGCTGAGCGGGTGATTGTCCGAAACTCGCGTCCCTGATCCCGCCGGGCGATACCGGGCGACCTGAGCGAGACGACAGGAGCTCGGTTCGAGCGGCTGCTGCTGTGGGGGCTGGCCTCCGTCTCGACGCTGTACCCGGTTGAGCCCGATGGGCGCCGGGTCTTCCGCGGGGTCCGTCCCGGCCCGGAATGGGAGGGCCACGGGACGTTCCCGCGGATGCTCTTCACGCTCGAGGACGGGAAGCTGGTCCGGCGGACGGTGCACAAGCAGCGTTGGCGCCTCCGAGGGACGACGACGACGTGCCATTCCCGGCCGCCGGACGATCTCGCGTCGGTCTGGTTCTGCAGCCTGATCGTGGCGACCTCGCTGTGGGGCTGGATCGCCGGCGACGTCGGGCTTCATCGCCGCGAGCCGGTGCTCGACGCCCTCGCCGATCGGCCATCGCCGCGGACCGTGCAGCGGTGGCTCGCCCGCGCGCTGCCCCACGCCGACGAGACCGCGACGGCGCTTCGCCGCGCGGTGATCGAGAGAAGCGAGCCTCGGCCAATGGAGGTCCACGTGGGAGGTGGGCGTTCTCCGCCTCATCGGCGGTGGGGCAGCTCGAGCGCAGTCACCACACTGCACTCGGGCCTGTCCCTCCTCTACGAGGGCGCGGCCGCCCTCGATGTCCACGTCTCTCTCCTCTTGGCCGAGGCCCGCGGGAGGCAGCACGTCCGAACAGGCTGGTTGATTTGACCTTCTGAAAGCGCCGCTTCCGGGAGAGGACGGTACGCCTGCGCCCCGTCAGCACCAAGAGAGCGGCGCGCCGTCGACCCACAGAGGGTGCCGTCGAGCTTCGGGTCGGACCGCGCGAGCGTGCCCCTCCACCGAAGGAGGTGCCCCATGGACGACGACGACCCGCGCCACCAGATGGCGCTCTGCCGCTACCAGGCGATCAGCGCCTACCTCGCGCTCGACCCTCCGCGAGGCAAGCGCGGCGCTCTCTTACGCGAGCTCGCGAAGAAGACCTGGCCCGGCCCCGACGGCGCGCCGATGAAGGTGCAGGCCGAGACGCTCCGGAGCTGGGTGCGGCGCTACCGACGCGAGGGGCTTCGCGGACTGATGGACAAGCCGCGCGCTCGCCGGGGGGTCCAGGCCCTGAGCCCCGAGCAGGTCGAGCTCGTCCTGGCGCTCAAGCGCGAGGTCCCCGAGCGCTCCCTCGATCGGCTGATCCACATCGCCGAGCAGACCTCGCTCATCGAGCCCGGCGTGCTCCGCCGCAGCACGCTCCACCGCGTCCTGCAGCGCGAGGGCCTGAGCCGCCGTCCCGTCAGCGCGAGCGACAAGAAGGACCTCGACCGCTTCGAGGCCCTCGCGCCCAACGACCTGTGGCAGTCCGACATGCGCACCGGTCCGTGGCTGCCCGACCCGCTGCGGCCGGGCAAGGTCCGCCGGACCAAGCTCTTCAGCTTCCTCGACGACCACAGCCGCAAGCTCCTTCACGGCCGCTTCGCCTTCGCCGAGGGGCTGCCTGAGCTGGAGCTGGTCTTGCGCCGATGCCTGCAGAAGTACGGCAAACCCAAGCGCGTCTACTACGACAACGGCAAGGTCTACCGGGCCGGGCACATGCGCCACATCGTGGCGACCCTCGGCATCCACGCGATCGTCTTCACGGCGACGTATCGCCCCGAGGGGCACGGAAAGATCGAGGCCTTCAACCGGCTCGCCAAGTCGGCCTTCATCGCCGAGGTGAAGGCCTCGAAGATCCGCACCCTCGAGCAGCTCAACGAGGCCTTCGTCGCCTGGATGGACCTCGAGTACAACCGCCGCACCCACGGCGAGACCGGGCAGACGCCCGACGAGCGGTGGCGCGCCGGCATCGACCGCGTCGAGTACCTCGACGAGCGCCTGCTCCGCCTCGCCTTCCGCTGGAAGGAGCGTCGCACGCCCGACAAGGCCGGCCTCTTCTCGCTCTTCGGGACCCGCTACCAGGTCGGCCCCGAGCTCGCCCGCCGGCGCGTCGACGTCTACTTCGACCCCGAGGATCTGGCCGAGGTCGAGGTCCATCACGATGGCCGCTTCGTCGAGCGCTGCGTGCCCTTCGAGGTGCGACCTCATCGCCGCCCCCGGCCCACGACGCCCGAGCCCGCCGCGCCCTCGAGCGACGCGCCCGCGCCGGTCGCCAACTGGCTCGGACACCTCGTCGAGCGACGCCGCGAGGAGGGCTTCGTCGACGCCGTCTCCGACCACGACGTCGAGCGCGATCGCGCCGACGACGAGATCGTCGAACTGCTCCGCGAGCACCTCGCCCCCGACGTCTTCGTGGAGAAGACCGTCCGCGACTTCCTGCGCCGCTACGGCCCCTTCGACCCCGCGCGCGCCGGCGCCGCCCTCTACGACGTCCTCGGCGACGGCCGCGCCGACCACCACGTCTCCGTCTACCTCGAGGCCATCCGGGAGGCGCTCCGATGAGCGAGCCCAGCAGCACTCAGCGAAAGCGCCTCCGCGCGCACTTCGGCTTCACCAAGACCCCCTTCCACAAGCGCATGCGCGCCGCGCAGATGTACGACAGCCAGAGCCAGCGCGAGCTCGTCACTGGCCTCGAGATGTGGACCGAGGTCGGCGGCATCGCGCTCTGCACCGGCGCCGCCGGCGTAGGCAAGAGCATCTCGCTGCGGCGCTTCCTCGCTGGCCTCGAGCCGCGCCGCTATCACCTCGTCCAGTTCGAGTACCTGCCCGGGACCGTCAACGGATTCCTGCGCTCCATGTGCCGGGCGCTCGGCCTGCGCCTCCACCGCAGCGGCGCCGACCTCTTCGACGCCGCGCGCGAGCACCTCGCCGGCTACGAGCAGACCCACGGCCCGCACCCCGTCCTCGTCGTCGACGACGCCGAGGGGCTGAGCGTCCCCGTCCTCGACGCCCTGCGCCGGATCACCGCCCACGACCTCGACGCCGACCTGCGCTTCAGCATCCTGCTCGCCGGCACCGAGGAGATCGCGCTGACCTTGCGTCGGCCCGCCCTCGAGTCGCTGCGCTCGCGCATCACCTACGCCCACGCCCTGCGCCCCTTCACCATCGAGGACACCCGCAACTACCTGCGCTTCCACCTCGAGCGCGCCGAGGTCGATGCAGCTGTCCTCTCCGACGACGCGGCCCGCAAGATCTTCCACGCCAGCCAGGGCAAGCCCCGCAACGTCAACCAGCTCGCCCTGCACGCACTCATCGCCGCCGCCGTCCAGGGCCGCGACACCATCGACGGCCGATTCATGCAGCAGATGATCGCCGCCCA
>JAWVZD010000273.1:0-4317 GCA_033722395.1 Thermoanaerobaculia bacterium
CGTGGTACTGCTTGGTGAGGGCGTTCTCGGGCTCGGTCAGGATGCGGACGAAGTCGTCCTGTGTCAGCGCTTCGAGCTCGACCCGGATGGGGAAGCGGCCCTGGAGCTCGGGGATCATGTCGGAGGGACGGGCGACGTGGAAGGCGCCCGAGGCGATGAACAGCACGTGATCGGTCTTGACGGGCCCGTACTTCGTCGCCACGGTGGTGCCCTCGACGATCGGCAGCAGGTCGCGCTGTACGCCCTCGCGCGAGACGTCCGGTCCGGCCGCCGACTCGCGGCCGGCGATCTTGTCGATCTCGTCGAGAAAGACGATGCCGCCCTGCTCGACCCGCTGGCGTGCCTCCTTCGAGACCTGCTGGCGATCGATCAGCTTCTCGGCCTCCTGCTGCGCCAGGATCTCCTTGGCCTGGGCTACGGTGACCTTTTGCTTGCGGCGGCGGCCGAACATCCCCGGTAGCATCTCCTTGAGATTGATCCCCACCTCCTCGACTCCCTGTGGGGTGAACATCTCGAAGCTCGGAGCACTGGTGTCCTCGACCTCGATCTCGACCGTGCGCTCGTCGAGCTTGCCGGCCCGCAGGCGCTGGCGGAACTTCTCGCGCGTCGCCTTGAAATCCTCCCCTGCGTCGGGGGCGACGCCGCTCGGCGGTGGATTGGTCGGTTTCGGCGCACTCGGTACCAGCAGCTGCAGGAGCCGGTCCTCGGCGCGCTCTTCGGCGATCTGCTGCACCGCCTGCCGCTTCTCCTCCTTGACCATCGCGACGCCGATCTCGACCAGGTCGCGTACGATCGACTCGACGTCGCGCCCGACGTAGCCGACCTCGGTGAACTTCGACGCCTCGACCTTCATGAACGGGGCGCGCGCCAGGCGCGCCAGGCGGCGGGCGATCTCGGTCTTACCGACGCCGGTCGGACCGATCATCAGGATGTTCTTCGGCAGGATCTCCTCGGCCAGCGGGGGTGCGACCTGACGCCGACGCCAGCGGTTCCGGAGCGCGATCGCCCCCGCCCGCTTGGCGGCGTGCTGGCCGACGATGAACTTGTCGAGTTCGGCGACGATCTGTCGCGGCAGCAGGTCCTCGAGAGCCGGCGGTCCGTCGGCGGTGGCGAGCGCTTCGCTCATCGGCAGGTTACAGCTCCTCGACGGTGAGGTGGTCGTTGGTGAAGACGCAGATCTCGCCGGCGATCGCGAGCGCCGTCTCGGCGATCTCGCGCGCCGAGAGCTCGGTGTGCCGGACGAGGGCTCGCGCCGCGCCGAGTGCCGCCTGGGCGCCGGAGCCGATGGCCAGCAGGCCGTCCTCGTCGGGTGTCAGCAGGTCGCCGGTGCCCGAAACCAGGAAGCTCTGCTTCCGATCGGCGACGATCATGTGAGCCTGGAGCTGCCTCAGGGCCCGGTCGGTGCGCCAGTCGCGCGCCAGCTCGACCACGGCGCGCTCCAGGTTGCCGGCGTACTCTTCGAGCTTGCCCTCGAAGCGGGTGAACAGAGCCAGGCCGTCGGCCGCACCGCCGGCGAACCCGACCACGGCGTTCCCCTTGGCGGTGCGCTTCACCTTGCTGGCTCCGGCCTTCAGAACCGTGTTGTTGAAGGTCACCTGGCCGTCGCCGACCAGGCAGACCTTGCCGTCCCGCCGCACCAGCAGGATCGTCGTGGAGCGCATCGCGGTCATGGGCGGCGATTCTAGCAGGGCAGGAGGGTGGTCCGACGGCGAGGGGCGAGAGTGACCCCGGCTCAGTCGGAAGCGGTCTCGATGGTGGTGAGGTCGGGATTGCGGGCGCCGACGGCGACGACGAAGCGGACCGGGTCGTCCGGCGTTACCACGACCGCGCCTTCGTCGAGCTCGACCAGGACGGCGCGCCCGAGATCGGAGGCGTAGAGGTCGAGCTCGCCGAGGCGGTGCGAGTCGAAGCCGCCGGTGCCGGCGGTGATGCGAGCGCTGGTCGCGAGGCGCCGCAGGTGTTCGATCTCGTCGGGCTCGAGGTGTCTGGCGGTGGCGCCGGCGAGCGGAAAGGTCTCGCGCCAGCGGCGCATCTGGACGATCAGTTCGTCGCCGTCGAGCTCGACGAAGAGGGGATCGAGATCGGCGCTCACGCGGCGGGTGTAGAGCACCAGAGCCGCGGCGCCGACCGCCAAGAGGGCCGGCACGATGCGGCCGAACCACGCCGCGGCGCCGCCTACCGCCAGCGTCACTCCCGCCAGCCAGGCGAGGCCGCGGCGCAGCCGGCGACGGCCCTCCTCGACCGCGCCGCCGGGCGGGCAGTCGAATCGCTCGGCGCTCGGTGTCATCCGTCGTCGCGGGCGCGCGGGTGAGCGTCGCGGTAGACGTCGAGCAGGCGCTCGATCTCGAGGTGGGTATAGCGCTGCGTGGTGGCGAGCGAGCTGTGGCCGAGGAGCTCCTGGATGGCTCGCAGGTCCGCCCCGCCTTCGAGGAGGTGGGTGGCGAAAGTGTGGCGCAGAGTGTGCGGGTGGACGCCCGGAGGGATCTGTGCCTTGTCGACGTAGCGATCGACGATGCGCCGCACCGAACGGGCCGTGAGCCGCCCGCCGCGGTGGTTGAGGAAGACCGGTTGCTCGAGGTCCCAGCCCGGAGCGCCCTCGTCCTCCCAGGAGTCGAGCCAGCTCTGTAGCGCCTCGGCCGCCGGCGCGCCGAACGGCACCATGCGCTCTTTGCCGCCCTTGCCCATCACTCGCAGCACGCGGCCGGAGAGGTCGATGTCGGCCCAGTCGAGATCGACCAGCTCGCCCACCCGGAGACCGGCGGCGTAGAGGAGCTCGAGGATGGCGCGGTCGCGCAGCTCCAAGCGGTCGGCGCCCTCGGCGGCCTCGAGCAGCGTCTCGATCTCGCCGGGACGCAGGTGGCGGGGGAGGGGGCGACCGGCCTTCGGGGTGCGCACACCCTCGGCCGGGTTGGCCTCGACCGCGCCCTCGCGGCAGGCGAAGCGGAAGAGACTTCTGACCGCCGACAACGCCCGGCCCTGACTCTTGCGCGACACGCCGCGGCGGGCCTCGTGGGCGAGGAAGGAGCGCACCGCGAGGGGGTCGACCTCCTGCGGTCGGACCGCCGAGGCCTCGCGTCCCAGGTAGTCGACCGCCAGGAAGTCGAGGAAGCGGAGCAGGTCGGCCTCGTAGGCGCGCACCGTGTGGGCCGACAGCGAGCGCTCGTGGTCGAGGTGCTCGAGAAAGCGGTGGACTAGGCGGCGCATGAGAGGTTCGCTCAGCTCGCCGGGGCGGAAGCGAGCGGGGCCTCCTCGCTGAGCTCGTCGCGCAGCTCCACGCGTAGCCGGTCGGGCAACGTCTCGGCGGGAACGTCCTCGGGTGGTGCGATCGGCAGACCGCGACGGCGCGCCCAGGCGACGAGGTCTTCCCAGGCTCGCTTGGCATAGAGCGTGCGCCGCTGCTTGCGCTTCGGACGCCCGGGAAGCTCCGGCACCAGTCCGTAGTTGATGTTGGCCGGCTGGAATCGTTTCGGGTCGGACTCCGTCAGGTGGCGAGCCAGGGCGCCGAGCGCCGAGGTCGAGGGCAGCGGCTCGGGTTCGCGGCTGGCGCGCTCCAGAGAGAGGTAGAGCGCGATGACGAGGCCGATCGCCGCCGACTCGAGATAGCCTTCGACGCCAGTGATCTGCCCGGCGAGACGCAGCCGTGGCTCCTTCTTGATGCGGTACAGAGCGTCGAGATGGGTCGGCGAGTTGACGAAGGTGTTGCGGTGGATCTGCCCGAGGCGCACGAACTCCGCCTCGCCGAGCCCGGGGATCGTCCTGAGCACGCGCTCCTGCTCGCCCCAGCGGATGCGCGACTGGAAGCCGACCAGGTTCAGATGGGTCTTGGCCAGGTTCTCCTGCCGCATCTGCACCACCGCGTACGGGCGGGTGCCGTCCGGAGCGGTGAGTCCCACCGGCTTCATCGGCCCGAAGCGCAGGGTGTCGACGCCGCGCCGCGCCAGCTCCTCGATCGGCAGACAGCCCTCGAAGAAGAGCTCCTTCTCGAAATCGTGGAGCGGCAGCACCTGCGCTGCGGTCAGAACGCGGTGGAAGGCGAGGTACTGCTCTTCGGTCATCGGGGCGTTCAAGTAGTCGTCGCCGTCGCCCTTGCCGTAGCGCGATGCCCAGAAGAGCTCCGACATCTCGAGGCTCTCGGCTTCGACGATCGGCGCGATGGCGTCGTAGAAGTAGAGGTACTCCGAGCCCAGGAGCTCCTCGATCGCCTCGGTCAGCGCCGGCGAGGTGAGCGGGCCGGTGGCGAGCACGGCGTCGCCCTCGGGGATCGCGGTCACCTCCTGGCGCCGGATCTCGACCAGCGGATGCTCGGCCAGAGTCGTC
>JAWVZD010000274.1:0-4314 GCA_033722395.1 Thermoanaerobaculia bacterium
CCCGCCGTCCTCTGCCGACAGACCGACCTCATCGTGGCGGCGGCCCGCACCGGGCGGGCGATCAACATCAAGAAGGGCCAGTTCATGGCCCCCGACGACATGCGGCGGGCGGTCGACAAGGCGGTCCGGGCCGGCAACGAAAGGGTGACGGTGACCGAACGCGGCACCTCGTTCGGCTACCACAATCTGGTGGTCGACATGCGCTCGATCCCGATGATGCAAGCCGACGGCATCCCGGTGATCTTCGACGTCACCCACTCGCTGCAGCTGCCTTCCGCCGCCGGCGACGAGACCGGAGGTCTACGGCAGTACGCCGAGCCGCTCGCTCGCGCCGCCGTGGCGGCCGGCGCCGACGGTCTGTACATCGAGGTCCACCCCGATCCGGCCAGCGCGCTGTCCGACCGGGCGACTCAGCTCCCGCCCGACCGCGCCGAGCGGCTGATCGCCTCCCTGATGCGGCTGCGCCGGGCACTGCTCGGCGTCGAGGCTCCGGCATGACGACCGGCGATTCGCGGCGCCCGCGCGAGGTGGCTCGTCAGGTCCTGAGCACCGAGGCGGCGGCGATCGAGGGTCTGTTGGCCCACCTCGACGACTCGTTCGACCGTGCGGTCGATCTGATGCGATCGACCGAGGGGCGTATCGTCTGCACCGGCATGGGCAAGAGCGGCCTGATCCTGAAGAAGGTCGCTGCGACGCTCTCGTCGACCGGCACGCCGGCGCTCTTCCTCCACCCCGCCGAGGCGATCCACGGCGATCTCGGCATGATCACCGCAGGCGACGTCGTGCTCGCGGCCTCCTTTTCCGGTAGCACCGAGGAGCTGGTGCGGCTGATCGAGATCCTGCGACGCCTGGCGGTGCCCCTGATCGTCATCACCGGCAATCCCGACAGCCCGCTGGCGCGGCACGCCGATGTCCACCTTTCGGTGGCGATCGACCGGGAGGCCTGCCCGCTCGATCTGGCGCCGACCGCTTCGACCACGGCGACGTTGGCGATGGGAGACGCCCTCGCCATGGCCCTGGCCGAGGCACGCGGCTTCACCGCCGACGACTTCGCCCGCCTCCACCCGGGCGGTCAGCTCGGCAAGAAGCTCTTGAAAGTCTGGCAGCTGATGCACACCGGCGAAGCGCTACCGCAAGTCGCGCGGGAAACCCCGATGCGCGAAGCGATCTACGAGATGTCGTCCAAGGGTTTCGGCATCACCGCCGTGGTGGACGACGCCGCCCGGCTGGTCGGCTGCATCTCCGACGGCGATCTGCGGCGCCTGCTGGAGGAGGACGACGATCTGCTGGCGCGCCGAGCCGGCGACTGCATGCACCCCCGACCGCACACCATCGCTGGCGACGAGCTCGCCTCCGCGGCCCTCGAGCGCATGGAGGCCAGGCGGATCACGTCGCTGTTCGTCTGCCAGGACGAAGGCCGGCTCGAAGGGATCCTCCATCTGCACGACCTCTGGCGGGTCGAGCTCTTCTGAGCGCGTCGATGTCGTACGACTCCGAGTTCCGCCGCCGGGCCGAGCAGCTCGAATGGGTGTTGTGCGACGTCGACGGTGTGCTGACCGACGGTTCGCTCTACATGGAAGGCAAGGGGGAGACGCTCAAGGTCTTCCACGTTCGCGACGGACTGGGACTCAAAATGGCGCGTAGCGTCGGGCTCCAGATCGGCCTGCTCTCGGCACGCAGCTCGGCCGCTCTCGCGCGGCGTGCCTCCCAGCTGGGAATCGACGTCGTCATGACCGGACGCGAGGACAAGTTGGCGGCCTTCGAGGAGTTCCTCCGACGGGAGAAGACCAACGCCTCGCGCGTCGCCTACATCGGTGACGATCTGAACGACCTCGCGGTGCTCGGACGCTGCGGCCTGGCGTTCGCTCCGGCGGATGCGGCCCCGGAACTCGGCGACCTGGTGCACCTGCGGCTCGAGCGACCCGGTGGGCGGGGAGCCGTCCGTGAGATGATCGAGCATCTCCTCAAGGCGCGCGGCGAATGGTCGCGCGTGCTGTCGGAGTTCTCCCTGGAGCGTTAGCCGCGAGCAAACCTCCGAAGGATCCGCCGCATGACCTCCCCGAAAACCGATCGGTCGCGCCCACCGGGCGACTCGGCCGCCTCGGAGAACCGCTATCGCGAGATGTTCGAGCACTCGGTCGCCGGCATGTACCGCTCCAGTGCCGAAGGCCGGCTGCTCGACGCCAACCAAGCCTTGGCCGACATACTCGGCTACCACTCGGTCGACGAGCTCTACGAGCTCGACCTCGGACGCGACGTCTACGCCGACCCCGAAGAGCGCGATCGGCTCCTGGCCCGGGTCGAGCGCGACGATGTCGTCAGTGAGATCGAGATCGAGCTCAAGCGCCGCGACGGCTCGACCCTGACGGCGCTCGGTTCGATGCGCGGCATCCGCGACACCGACGGGCGGCTCTCCGTCATGGAGGGCACGCTGATCGACATCAGCGAGCGTCGACGGGCGACGCGCTCTCTCCTGGCGTCCGAGCAGCGGTATCGACGTCTGGTCGAGAACCTGACCGACGGAGTCTTCGAGACGACGCCCGACGGCCGGATGCTGCGCGCCAATCAGGCGCTGGTCGAGATGCTCGGCTACGACTCCGAAGAGGAGCTGCTCAGCGTACCGGTCTCCGAGCAGTATGTCGCCCCCGGTCGACGCGATCGACTGGTCGAGAAGACGCTGGCGAGCGGTGGCATCCGCAACGAGGAGCTGGCTCTCCGACGCAAGGACGGCAGCGTCGTCTACTGCCTGCAGAATTCGAGCGTCATCTACGACCACGACGGTGAGCCGGTGCGCTTCGAGGGCACCTTGACCGACCTGAGCGACCTGCGGCGCAGGGAGACCGAGCGGCGCGAGCTCGAAGCGCGACGCGAGCGTCAGAATCGTGCCCTGCTCGAGTTGACCCGGGCGGCGCGACCCGACTCGACGGAGGAGTCGCATCGACTGGTGACCCGAGTCGCGGCGCGCACCCTCGAGGTCGCCAACGTCGGCGTCTGGCTCTTCGACGGCGAGTCCCGGCTACGCTGCGCCTGCCTCTGGGACTCGGCGGAAGAGAGCTACTCGACCGGCGCCGAGATCGACACGACCGACTTCCCGGTCCACTTCCGAGCGGTGCAGGAACAGCGATTCCTGGCCGTCGACGACGCCCTCGCCGACCCCCTGACGGCCGAGCTCCGGGAGGGCTATCTGGAGCCGCGGGGCATCGCGTCGATGCTGGACGTGCCGATCCGTAGCGGTGGCAGATTGATCGGCATCCTCTGTCACGAGCACGTCGGTATACCGCGCCGCTGGTCGGAGGACGAGATCGACTTCGCCGCGTCGATGGCGAGCTGGCTGTCACAGGAGACCGAGCGTCACGAGCGGCGACAGGCGCAGGAGGAGCTGCGCACCAGCGAGGAAAAGTACCGCGACCTGTTCGAGAGCACAGTAAGCGGCTTCTTCCGCACCGATCCGGAAGGTCGCTTCCTGGCCGCCAATCCGGCCTTCCTCGAGATGCTCGGATACGACTCGGAGGAGGATCTGCGGAGCGTCAATCTGGCCGAGGACATCTACGTCGACCGGGGACGGCGCGACGCTCTGACGAAGGCGATCGCCCGCGAGCCGCTGCTGCGCAACGTCGAGGCGGAGCTGCGCCGCCGCGACGGCAGCATCGTGCGGGTGTTCGGCAACATCCGCCGCGTCGTCGACGCCGAGGGGAAGACGATTCACTACGAGGGCAGTTTCGTCGACGTCACGGAGCGCGCCGAGCTCGAGCTTCAACTGCGTCAGTCCCAGAAAATGGAGGCTCTGGGCAAGCTGGCCGGCGGCGTGGCGCACGACTTCAACAATCTGATCACCGTCATGCTGGGCTACATCGACCTGGCGACGGGCAAGGTCGAGCCGGGGAGCTCGCTGAAGGACGATCTCGAGCAGATCCGCGATGCAGCCGACCGTGCCGCTTCCATGACCCGCCACCTGCTCGCCTACACCCGGCAGCAGGTGCTTCACCCTCGCGTCGTCGACCTCAACGACGTCGTCGAGGACGTCAGTCAGCTGCTCGATCGGCTGATCGGCGAGGACATCGATCTCGAGCTCGACCTGGCCGATGATCTCTACCCGGTGCGCGTCGACCCAGGCCAGCTGCAGCAGGTGCTGATCAACCTGGCGGTCAATGCTCGCGACGCGATGCGCCGCGGCGGACGCCTCACCATCGGTACCCGAACCGAACGACTCGACAGGCCGCGCCGCATGCCCGACTTCGTCATCGAGTCGGGGCGGTATGCCGTCATCACCGTCTCCGACGAGGGCGAGGGAATGGACGACGAGACGCGCAGTCA
>JAWVZD010000275.1:0-4256 GCA_033722395.1 Thermoanaerobaculia bacterium
CCCAGCGCGCACGGCCGGCCGTAGAGGTGCACCGCCACCACGCCGACGGTGCGCTCGGTCACCGCCTCCTCTACCCGGACCGGGTCGATGTCGAGGGTCGACGCCTCGACGTCGACCAGCACGGGCCGACCGCCAGCTCGCACCACGGCGGCCGCCGTGGCGACGAAGGTGAAAGCCGGCACGACGACCTCGTCCCCGGCCTCGATCCCGAGCGCCTCGAGCGCCAGCTCCAGGGCGTCGGTGCCGTTGGCCACGCCGACAGCGCCGCGGGCGCCGAGGTAGGCGGCGAAGGTGCGCTCGAAGGCGGCGACCTCGTCGCCACCGACGAAGGCCGTGTCGTCGAGGAGCCGCGCCCAACGGCTCTCGACCTCGCGCCGAACGCGGGCGGCCGCCCGACCGAGATCGAACTGGGGACTCCTCAGGGCGGCGATTCTAGCCTCTCGACGACGATTCCCCCGCCGCCGGCCGAAGAGACCGATTCATCGGTCGAGCGGATACCGGGTCCAAGGCGTGGAGTACAGCGACAGGACATCGCTTCCCAGCGCCATGTTGCCCCGGATCTCGATCCGTCGCAGCTCGCGGAAGCGAGCGTCGGCGGTGAGCTCCGGGAACCACTCGGGGAAGATCACCAGATAGTCGGGTCGCCGCTCTTCGAGGAAGCGCCGAACGCCCTGCCGCCAGTGCTCGCCGGCCGCCTCCGCCGCATCGAAGTAGCGGCGGATCTCCGGGTTGGCGATCCCGGCCAGATCGAGCAACGGATTCGGCAGCAGATAGCCGATGGCGCCGATGTCGTTGACCGCCAGCACCGCCTCCTCCGGCAGCCGCCCGTCGAGCCAGCGCGCCATGGCAACGTCGCCGTCCTCGACATTGAGGACGCAGCGCGTGTAGCGTCCGACGCCCGCCGTCCAGTCGAAGACCGTCGGCAGGCAGACGAGGATCGCCGCCGCCAGGCCCAGGCCCGCACGCGTCGTCAAGGCCCGCCGCCCCGACTCACCCGACAGATGATCGAGCCCGACCAGGCCGAGGACGGCCACGACCGGGAAGAGGGGGAAGAAGTAGCGCCCGAAGTTCCCCACCACGACGCCGGGACCGACCGGGCTGATCAGGCTGTAGGCGAGCGGCAGGCCGAGGAGCCAGAGCGCCGGCAACAGCTGGCGCGACGTTCCCACGAGACCGCGCCGCAGGAGCAGGAACGCCCCGCCCAGAGCCACCAGGGTGGTCACCGGTTGGGGCAGGACGAGGATCTCGACCACCACCTGGAGGTAGCGCGTGCTCGGCAGCCAGCGCTGCCAGCCCGCCGTCTTGGCCGAGAAGGTGGTCGGCACGAAGCTCTCGCCCACCACGCGATAGAAGATCATCGTCGGCAACAGGACGATCGCGCTCGCCAAGAGCCAGACACCAAAGGTCCGCAGGCGGGCGGCTCGCTCCGCCACCGGCTCCCGAAAGAGGGCGATCACCCGGTCGGCGCCGGCCAGAGCCAGGAGCAGCAGTCCCTCCGGCCTGGAGAGCGCGCCGAGCGCCAGCACCACGGCCGAGACCGGAAGGGCCCCGGCGCGCCGGCGCTCCCGTAGATGGAGCGTCGTCCCCACGACCGAGAGCAGGGAGAAGAGCGGGATCTCCATCCCCGACAGCGCCGCCCAGACCAGCCAGCTGGTGAGCGCCGTGACGACGGTGGCCGTAGCGGCGAAGCCCCGCCCCAGGCCGAGCTCGCGACCGAGGCGGTAGGTCGCCGGCAAGAGGAGGAGGTAGCAGGCGACGCCCAACGCCTTGGCCCAGAGAAGCGGGGATCCGGGCGGGACGAACCCGAGCGAGAGCAGGGCCGTCCAGAGGGGAGCGGTCGAGCCGGTGACCAGACGGCCGCCCTGATACGACAGGCCTTCCCCCGCCGCCAGGCTGCGGGCGAAGGTCAGGTGGATCCAGCTGTCGTCGAGGGGAAAGCCGACCCCGCCGTCCAGCAGGTAGATCTCTGCGAACAGATAGCCGCCGGCGGTCAGCGCTCCCAGAACGAAGCACCAAACGAGCGGTCGACGGGCCCAGGGGAGGATCGGCACGGCGGGAGAATAGCAGCCTCCGAGCGGCAGGTCGGCCGCGGGACGACCCGGGGGCGGCCGGGCCAGAGCGTCGCGTCCGAGAGTCGGCGCCCGTCACTGGCGAGTTGCTCACATCCCGCTCCGACATGTCGAGCCCTCCGCCGCCGGACGGCCCCCTCGAGCCGCGCCGCCGCCGCGCCGCCCGTCTGGCTCTCTACGGCGGTTTGGGCGCTCTGATGGTCGCCCTGTGGCTCTCCGCGCTCGTGGTCGAGCGGGCGCTCGAGCTCGGCTCGCAATGGGGCGACACCGACTGGGCGGCGGATCCAGCCGTCGAGCTGCTACGCGACTACGTCAGGATTCCGACCGTGCCGGGTCGGGAGATCCTGGGGGCGGAGTTTCTGCGCCGTCGGCTGTCGGAAGGCGGCGTCGAAGCCACCTTGGAGCCTCTCGGCGACGGACAGGCGAATCTGTGGGCCATCCTCGAGGGCGAGAGCCCCGAGACGCTGGTCCTCCATCACCACATCGACGTGACTCCGGTGCCGGATGCCGAGAACTGGCTCCACCCACCGTTCGCCGCCGAGATCGAGGGCCCGTGGCTCTACGGGCGCGGTGTCTTCGACATGAAGAGCTACGCCGCGGCACAGATCGAGGCGTTCCTCGCGGTAGCGCGCTCCGACCGGCCGCTCCGTCGCAGCCTGATGCTGCTGGCCACGAGCGACGAGGAGTCCGGCAGCCGGCTGGGCACGCAGTGGGTGCTGGCGCAGCATCCCGAGCTGGTGCGCCGCATGTGGGGCGTGCTCACCGAGGGGGGGGTCGTCGAGGCTCTGAATCCGGAGCAGATCAAGTACTGGGGGGTCGAGACCTTTCAGATGCGGCTCGTCCGCACCACCGCCTGCAGCCCGAGTCGGGAGCGACTCGAAGACCTGCGCACCGACCTCCGCAGCTGGCCGGCGAGCGATCAGCCGGTCGTCCTGACACCCGAGGCGGTGGCCTTCTTCCGCGACTACGGGCCGTCTCGTTCGTACGAGCGGACCCGCAACAGCATGCGGGATCCGCTGAGCGTGGTTCTCCAGCGCTGGCGCTTCGATCAGCTTCCCCAGTTCGCTAGGGATCTGCTGCACAACGCGGCCGTTCCCTGGGAGATCGAGCGCAGGTCCGATGGGTCGTGGGCTCTGCCGGTCAATCTGCTTCTAGTGCCCGGCGCGGAGCCGCAGGCGGCCTTCGCCGATCTCCTGCCGGACTGGGCGGCACACGGCCTCACCTGGTCGATCGGAGCCCCCGAGGGCAGCGCCGAGGGCAGCCCGCTCGACCATACCCTCCACCTGGCCCTGATCGAAAGCCTGCAGCGGGCGCACCCCGGGGCGGCCGTCGGCAGCTACTTCTTGCCCTACAACGTCACCGACGCGCGCTTTTTTCGCCAGCAGGGCGTGCCGTCTTACGGCTACTCGCCCTTCCTCTTCTTCACCACCGACACCATCCGCGCCGATCGGACGAACGAGCGCGTTCCGCTGCCGGGCTTCGTCTCCGGTGCCCAGATCTACCGCTCTCTGGTCGAGAGCCTGGTGCTCGACCCAGGCTGACGTTTTTTGTCAAGATCGACTGACGCACCCTGTCACTCGGGCTTGAGAAGTCCCGCAAAAGACCTTGATTTCCGGGCTTTTTCCGCTTGGCACGCATCCTGCTCTTCATCCGGTCAAGCCCGTTCAGGGAAAACCATTGTGAGCCTCACAAGGAGGAAGAACATGATGAGCAGACTCACCAGACGCCGGAGCCAGAGGGGTTTTACCCTGATCGAGCTCCTCATCGTGGTCGCGATCATCGGCATCATCGCCGCGATCCTGATCCCCAACCTCATCGACTCGCTGCAGAAGGGCAAGCAGAAGCGGACGATGGGCGACATGCGCAACACCGGAACCTGCTGGATGTCCTGGCTGACCGATCAGATCGGCGCCGGCGCGGCCGGCTCCACCGCTCGGACCTACAGTCTGAGCACCTTCACCCAGGTCACCGCTGAGCAGCTGCTGAGCAGCCTGTTCATCAGCCAGACCTTCTTCTACTGCCAGGAAGTTCCGATCGTCGACGGTTGGGGCAACGCGATGGAGTACTACCAGAACCAAGATCTGCTGGCCGCCAACGTGATGGCGATCCGCAGCCCGGGTCGTGACAACGTATTCCAAAACACCACCTACACGATCGGCGCCTTCGTCGCCACGGCGTACGATAACG
>JAWVZD010000276.1:0-4251 GCA_033722395.1 Thermoanaerobaculia bacterium
CAGCTCGGCGATCTCCGCCTCGTCCTCGATCAAAAGGATGTGCTGGCTCATGAAAACAGTCTCGTCTCGAGCGGCCGAACGCGACACAACGGTCCGGGCCACCAGCCTAGACCATACCGCCGAGTCCTCACAAAAGGATCACGCCGAGTCGCTCCGACCCCGCTGAACGTGAAGATTTCGTGATCGCCTCGCGACGACCGCGCGATCTCGGCACGCGAAGCTCCCAGTAAGCCGCCTCGGAGTGGCCGGGGCAAACGAGAAGAGACGGCTTTCGGCCGGCCGTCCCAACCGAGGAGACGAAGATGAAACCGACGATCCGAGCCGTACCGATCGCACTGGCTGCTCTGGCCGTGCTGGTGCTCGCCGCGACACCGGCGGCCGCGGCCAAAGCCGAGGTCACCATCACCAACCTGACCTACGGACAGATCATCAGCCCGCCGGTAGTAGTGAGCCACGACAAGACGTTCCAGCTGTTCGCACCGGGTCAGCCGGCCTCCGCCGGCCTGTCGGCACTCGCGGAGGACGCCCTCACCGGCGTGCTGACCGACGAGTTGGCCGCCCACCCCGGCGTCTTCGACTTCGAGGTCGCCGCAGGCGGCATCCCGCCCGGCGCCACCAGGACGGTAGAGATCGAAATCAACGGCACCCATCGCTGGATCTCTCTCGCCGGCATGCTGGTCACCACGAACGACGCCTTCGCCGCCGTTCGCGGCCTGCGAACCGAGCGTCGTCCGAACATGACCTACGCCGAGGCGTGGGACGCCGGCTCGGTGGAGAACAACGAGGACTGTGACTTCATCCCCGGGCCGCCGTGCGGCAACGCCGGTGTGCGCACCGCCATGTCCGAGGGCTTCGTTCACATCCACCGAGGGATCCACGGCATCGACGATCTGGTCGCTGCGGACGTCGACTGGCGGAACCCGGTCGCGGCAGTCTCGGTACGGCTGATCCCGGAGACCGGGATGATCCCGGAGCCGCTGGGAGCCCCGCTGGGAGCCGAGTAGCCACCCGACCTCGGTCCACCGAGGGCCGATCCACCAGGACCCGGGTAACCCGGAGAGGGTGCCCGGGTCTTCGTGCGTCTACCCGAGTCGTATCGTCCTGGTGAGAGGGCGGCCGGACGATGGGCCAGGCAGGCGAGCCGCCGACCGATGCTACGGATGGGTGACGTCGAAGCTGTAGGTGACCGTCTCGCCGGGGAAGATGTTGCCGACGTCGAAGATGCAGGCGCAGAAATCGCCGGCGAGGAGATTCGCCGCCAGTAGGGTCTGGTTGACCCGTACGCTGTTGTCCTGCACGAACAGACCGCAGCCGGTGGCCACGCTGGAGTCGGGCTGACCGATCCCCAGGCCCACCGTCAGTGTCGACAGAGGCTGCAGGTCGGTGATCACGAGCGTCACGTCGCCGTCCTCGATCAGGCTGAAGTCGTGGCACGAGGTCTCGGTCTGCTCGATGTCGCCCTGGAAGGTCTCGGTGACCGTCGGCGGGTCCGGCTCCGGCTCCGGCGCGCTCGGGCTGTCGTCGTCGTTACAGGCCGACGAGGCGAGGGTGGCGACGGCGATGGCGAGTGCCAGCACGGACGAACGGTAGATCGAATTCAGCATCGAGAGCTCCCTCGGCGAGCCCCTGGGCTCGCGGGTGAAACGGTTCCTACTCGGTGACGTTCTCCACCACGACGGTGTAGGCGACGACGGCATCCTCGGGGAGCGAACCGTTGTCGAACACCAGCAGGCAGCGCGCCGGGTCGTTCAACAGGACGGTCAGAACCTGCCCTTCCGACAGATTCGTGGCGAACGTCCGTCGGCAGGTCCCCGAGCTGATATCCCCCAGACCGACGCCGATCCGCAAGGTGCCCAGCTCGCCGCCGGGCGGCAGCTCGATCAGCACCGGGGTGAGCTCGGTGAGCGAGAGTCGGATGGTCCCCTCGCGCGTTAGGTCGAGGACGTGGTTTACATTGCCACCCTGCTCGAGATCGCCCGAGAAGACCAGCGGCTGACCGTCCGGCGTCGCCGGGCTGTCGTCACCGCACCCGGCGAGGACCAGCCCGGCGAGAGCCGCCAGCAGGAGAGCCGTCGAGGATCGAAAGCGGAGTCGCATGGTGTCGTTCGCGCCGCCGCCTCTTGGGGCGACGGCGAACCAACGCCAGAGGTTAGCACCCTCGGCCCGAAACGCGGAGGCCCCCGAGTCCGAAAACAGTGAAGCCGCACCGAAGTGCGGCTTCGTGGAGTCACCCGTGACGCCGGGCGAGGACAGCGCGTCGCGCTGCGTCTCGCCTCAGCTCCACTGGTCGAGCATCAACCGGATCTCGTCGCGGTGCTTGGTCTCGTCGGCGATCAGGTCGTCGAGATCGACCGCCAGACCGTAGAGGTCGAGCTCCTCGGCCTGCCGGCGCCGCTCGACATAGCGCTCGATGGTGGCCACCTCGTCGGCCAGCGCGTACTCGAGCATCTCTTTGGCGTCGGTGGTCAGCTCGACCGAGGCGACGTCGGTCGTCGGGGTACCGCCCAACGAGACGATCTTGTCCGCCAAGAGCTGAGCGTGCCCCAGCTCGTCGGTGATCTCGCTCTCGAAGAAGCCCCGCAGCTCCTGGCGGTACGGTCCCCGCACCATGCTGGCGAAGCTGCGGTAGCTCATGATGGCGGCGTACTCGTGGGCGAGATCGACGTTCAGTCCCTCGATCAGTGTCTGTTCGGCATCACTCATGGATCGTTCTCCTTATTGTTATTTCGTTCGGGTTCGGCTCCGGATACGGCCTCACCGCGCCCGGAGCGGATCTCGTCTTTTTCTTCTGTCTCGTTCGTATCGCCGCTCGGCCCCGACTCGGTGCCGAAGAGCGCAGCCACGAGCCGCGCTCGCCGATTCAGCTCTCGTCGGTGTCGCAGTCGGGACAGAGGACGTCGTACTCGAAGCGGAGCCCCTCGACCCGCAGACCCCCGGGAAGCTCGTCCGGCGGCGCCGGGCGCTCGTAGTGCGCCCGGTCGATGTCGAAGACCTCGCCGCATTCGACGCAGATGGCGTGGTCGTGATCGCCGGGGGTGCCGTCGACCCGGAGGCGCTCGTGCACTCCGTGGATTCGACGCACGAGGCCGTTCTGGATGAAGGCCTCGAGCGCCTGATAGACGGTCGAGAGCGACAGACCCGGCAGCTCGTCACGCAGCGCCTCGTAGAGGTGCTCGGCCGACGGATGGCGACGGTCACGCGTCAGAGTCGCCAGGATCGCGACCCGCGGAGCCGTCACCCGGAGTCCGACCTCGCGCAGCGCCTCGGCGGCTGCCGACCGGTCGAGGGCGGCCTGTGCAGTGCTCGTCATCGTCTCGTTGCCATCGTTTCGCGGGATCGATCACCGTGACTCGAATCGGTTCGTTTCTCGTAATGATTATAAAAAGACAACAGATATCTTGTCAAATACGCAGGCAACAAAGTGGATCGACCGCGATCCGACGAGTCGGGAGAACACCACCCCTTTTCCTTCGAGGCCGTGCCCCGGACCTCCCACCGGTGCGCTAACATGCAGCATCCGATGAGCACCGCTTCGACCACTCGCACCCCGTCCGACGACAGCACCGCGGTCGTCCCGCTCGCGCTCGGCGACCGCACCTTCACATCGCGACTCATCCTGGGCACCGGCAAGTACGACGATCCCGACGTGATGACGGCGGCCTTCGAGGCCTCCGGCACCGAGATGATCACCGTGGCGCTCAGACGCGTGAACTTGGACGAGCTCGGCAAGGGCTCGCTGATCGACCAGATCGACCAGTCGAAGTACCTGCTGCTGCCCAACACCGCCGGCTGCTACGACGCCGACTCGGCCGTGCGCACCGCCCGTCTGGCGCGCGAGGTCGGCGGCTGGAACTGGATCAAACTCGAGGTGCTGGGCGATCCCGACACCCTGTTTCCCGACAACGAGGAGCTCCTCCGAGCCACCCGGATCCTGGTCGAAGAGGAGTTCGTCGTGCTGCCCTACACCAACGACGATCCGGTGGTCTGCCGGAAGCTCCAGGAGCTCGGGGCCGCCGCGGTGATGCCGCTCGGCGCTCCGATCGGCAGCGGCATGGGGATCCGCAACCGGGCGAACCTTCGCATCATCATCGAGCAGGCCGAGGTACCGGTGATCGTCGACGCCGGCGTCGGCACCGCCTCGGACGCCGCCGTAGCGATGGAGCTCGGCGCCGACGGCGTGCTGATGAACACCGGTGTGGCGGGCGCCGACGACCCCGTGCGCATGGCCCGCGCCATGAAGCTCGCCGTCGA
>JAWVZD010000277.1:0-4221 GCA_033722395.1 Thermoanaerobaculia bacterium
CGGCCGGGCGGAGCGATCAGGCCGGCGTGGCGACCACGGTGCGGTTGCGACCGGTGCTCTTCGCCCGGTAGAGGGCCTGGTCGGCGGCCTCGTAGAGCGCCATCGCCGTCCGCGCCCCACCGGCGCGTGCCGCGACGCCGAACGAGCAGGTCACCCCGAGCTCGACACCGGCGAACTCGTAGTCGGTCGCGGCCAGGCGACGACGCAGCTTCTCGGCCAGGCGCACCGCTCCTTCGGCGCTGCTCTCCGGCGACAGGATGGCGAACTCCTCGCCGCCGACCCGGGCGAAGGTCTGCTCCGGGCGCAGGTGGTGGGCCACCAACCGCGCCACCTCCTTCAAGACGTGATCGCCGCACAAGTGACCGTGCGAGTCGTTGACCTGCTTGAAGTGATCGAGATCGAACAGGATCAGCGACAGCGGCCGCTCGTAGCGGCCGGCGCGCAGGAACTCGCGCTCGAGCTCCTCGTCGAACTTGCGCTTGTTGTAGATCTCGGTCAGCCCGTCGCGCACCGCCAACTGATAGAGGGTCTGGTAGTAGGCGTTCTCGACATCGTACTCCTGCAGGAACTTGAAGTGCACCGAGCCGACCTGGAAGCGATCGCCGCTCTTCAGCGTCACCGCCCCCGAGAGGCGCTGATCGTTGACGTAGGTGCCGTTCGTGCTGCCGAGGTCCTCCAGGTCCACCTGCTTCTGCTCGAAGCTCAGGCGGGCGTGACGCCGCGACACGGAGAGTGTGTCGGGAAGACTGATGTCGCACGACGGCGAGCGCCCGATATCGATCCGCACGCCGTTGCGCAGGTGCCAGCGGCGACCCAGGAGCTGGTCTTCGGGGTGGGAGATCAGTATGACGTTGGCGTCGGGCGGCGACTCCGCCACCTCGTCTCGGTCGACGCCGCCCGCGACGTCGGTCCAGCGGACGAACCGCGTCGAGGGACCCGAATCGGTGTCCTGTCGCTCGTCGGTATCGGCGTCGTGCCGGAACTCGCTCATCGCTATCGATCCGAAAAAAGAATCGTATCAGGAGCCGGAGCGACGCCGGCAAGCAGGCGACGCCGAGCGGCGCGGGCGATGCAGCCTAGGTGACCATCTCGAGGAAGCGGCGCAACAACGGGCGGACGGCCGGCGACGGCCGGATCGCGGCCTCCATCTCCTCCATCGAGCGGCCCTCGGGGAGGTAGTCGTCCTGGTAGAGGCGGAGTCTCTCGAGCAGCTGCCGGCGCCCGAGCTCGCTGTGGAACTGGGTCGAGTAGGCCGGCTTCCCGACCACCTTGACGATCTGATTAGGACATCGATCCGAGCGCGCCAGCGAGTCGGTTCCCGGCGCGAGCTCCGAGACGTAGTCGTGATGACCCATCTGGGCCTGGAACCGCCGGGGAAACTGGGCGAGCAGCGGATCGCGACGGCCGGCGGCCTCGAGCTCCACGGCAAAGGTGCCGACCTCGCTGGTGTAGCGATCGGTCACCACCCGGCCTCCGAGGGCGACCGCCAGGAACTGATGTCCCCAGCAGGAGCCGAAGAACGGTCGCCCCTCCGTGATCCAGCGACGCACGACGTCCCCCAGCGGTGCGCTGAACGGATACTCCTCGGTGGCGGAGCACTCCCCCGAACCGCCCACCATGAGGACCTCGAAGCCCCGCACGTCGGCCCAGCGCACCGCGGGCTCGTCGGGCAGGTTGCGGAAGGAGAACTCGCCCAGGTCGCGGCAGGCGCTCAGATAGCACGCCCGCTCGTGCTCCAGCGCCCGTGCGTCACGACGCACCTGGAGCAGCAAAATCTGTGGAAGGAGGCGTCGGCTCACCGCGCCTTGCGCATACCGAAGAAAGCCCGCGCCACGTGGCCGGCGACCTCGGGATTCTCGCGCAGCCTCCGCACCGAGTACTGGTACCAGTCCTCACCGTACGGTACGTAGACCCGCAGTCGATGCCCGCCGTCGATCAGGATGTCGCGCAGCTCTTCGTCGACCCCGAGGAGCATCTGGAACTCGTAGTCGTCGCGCGACACCTCGTAGCGATCGAGCAGCGCGACGGCGGCGCAGACCAGGTACTCGTCGTGGGTGGCGATACCGACGTAGATGCCGCTCCGCAGCATCTTCTCGAGTGCCTGGACGAAGTTGAGCCGCACCGTGTCGAATCCCTTCCAGGCGGTGTGCCGCGGCTCGATATAGATCCCCTTGCACAGCCGGACGTTGGCGTCCCGCTCCGGCAGGCCGTCGATGTCCGCCAGGGTGCGGCGCATGTACGACTGGAAGACGACGCCCAAGTTGCCGAACTCGGGCTGCAGTCGATGGTAGATCTCGAGCGTCGGATCGGTGCAGGACCGATCCTCCATGTCGATGCGGACGAAGTTGCCGTAGCGCCGCGCGCAGTCGGCGATCGTGGCGACGTTGTCGAGGCAGAACGATTGGTCGATCTTCAACCCCAGCAGGGTCAGCTTGATCGACACGTTGGCGTCCAGGCCATGCTCCTCGATGGCGTCGAAGACCCTGACGTACTCCTCGACCGCCGCCAGCGCCTTGTCGCGCTCCTCGACCTCCTCGCCGAGGACGTCCAGCGTCGCCATGGCGCCACGCTCGTTCAGGCTCTCGACCACCCGCACGGCGTCGTCGAGCGATTCGCCGGCGACGTAGGGGCGGGCGACCCGCCCGACGAGAGCCTTCGGAACGAGGGGGAGGGCGGTGACGACGAGCCGGCTGAACAAGCTCACCGCGGCGCCCCGCTAGCCTGCGTCCCGCCTGACCCCTCCACCATGCCGCGCTCCCGGGGTCAGCCGGCGCCGTTGCCCCGGCCATCGGCTCCCGGAGCGTCCGATCCCGGACCGGTCGATCCGTTACCGTTCGGGGAACCGTTACCGCTCGGCTCGTCCGGCAACACCCAGCGCACCGAGCGCGAGCAGGGGCAGACACCGCCGACGCGGCGCAGCTCCGGCATCTCGCGCGCCGCCTCGTCGCCGGTGAGCTCTCCCGCCTCGACCTTGCGCGCCACCTCGAGAAAGAACTTGAAGTCGCGACCGGCCCGGTAGACGTCGGGTAACACCTTCTTCAGGTGCTCCAAGTAGCTGTCGAGGTCGTCGTACGCCTCGCCGTCGACGCCGACCCAACGGAAGGCGGGAACCCCACGGCGCCGGAAAAACTCCATGTGTGGCATCCGCAGGAGATCCTCGGGGCGGATCCCCTGCACCACTTCGCCCTCGTCGACGATGCGGCGCAGTACGGTCTCGGCCTCCTTGAGCTCGAGCTCCGGGAGCCGCGCGCGGATGAAGCGCATGTTGAGATCGTCGACCACCTTGGCGACCTCGTCGTAGTACTGCTGCTGCGCCTCGGCGTTCTTCATCGGCTTGAGGCCGTAGCGCACGTTGGTGCCGCCGCCGCGCTCGTCGCCGAACATCTCGAGGCCGCGCGGCAGCCACTTGTTGAGCGCCTTCTGCATGTCGTCGAGCGTGATGTAGACCGATCCCTCGCCGGCCTGCTCGGCCCAGCGGCGCATCGGCACCACGCCGGTAGCCAGGTGGAAGGCCTCTTCGCGCAGCATCTGCGGCATGCTCTCGGCCATCGGCTGGTAGGCGCTCACCTTCTGCATGGCGAGCTGGTACTTGCCGACCCTGTCGATCAGGCAGCAGAAGGTGATGTTGTCGACGAAGGAGTCGAAATCGATGTTGAAGGCGCCCAGCACGTGCGAGCCGGTGCGCATCGACAGGATCTCCTCGACCATCTCCTCGCCGCTGGTGTCGGAGACCGACGACCAGTCCTCGCCCAGGAGGAGGCTGAGCATCTGGTAGCCGTGGCGCAGCTCCTCGGCCATCATGCGCATCACCCAGAACTGGTCCTGCTCGTCCTGCGCCCGGGCCAGGGTGAGCTGATGCTGCTGGATCGAGCCGAACTCGGTCGACGCCTGGGCGCGGATCGCCCCCAGGAGATGACCGGCCTGCTCCTCGGTGAGCTCGGAGGGTCGGGTCGCCTTCGGCTTGCCCTTCATCTCGCCGCACTCGACCTCGGTGCACATGCCGAGCTCGCGGAAGGCGCACAGCCGGAACTCCGGATCTTTGGGGAAGAAGCGCTGCCAGTTCTCGATCAGCAGGTCGTAGTCGGGCAGATAGGTCTCGCGCCAGCGCTCGACCGCCTGGTGGTATCTCTTCGGTAGGGTCTCGGACCTCATGCTCATGGTCGTACTCCGCTCGGTATTCGCTCGGTGCTCGCTACGGGACGCCCCTCAGAGGCGCTTCTC
>JAWVZD010000278.1:0-4220 GCA_033722395.1 Thermoanaerobaculia bacterium
CGGCAGATCGCCAACAGCGGCAGGCCTCGCCGCGTCGCCTCGTCGAGCAGGGCGAGCTCGAGGCGGTCGCGCTCCTCTTTCACGCCCCGGCCGAGACCGGGGTCGCCGGCGTAGAGATCAGGATCGACGTCGCCTCCGCCGGTCAGCAGGAGGCCGTCCGCATCTCGCAGCAGGCGGCGAGCCAGCCGAGCCGGCTCGCCCCCCTCCGAGAAGCCTTCCGCATTGACGACCCGGCTCTCCGCCCCGGCACGGCGTAGCGCCCGCAGATAGGTGAACCGGGTCAACCCGAGTCGGTGCCACAGCGTGCGGTCGATCGATACGACGATCATCGGACCTTCGCGTTCGCCCGCCGGCCAAGCGAGCAGAATCGCGAGTGCGAGCACCGCGGCGATCGCCAGCCAACCACCGAGCGGTCGGCGGCGCCTCGGCGACGCCCCAGACGCCGACTCGCTGCGTACCCCTGACTCACGATCCATCGCCTCCTCCTTCACCTTCTTCTCCTGCCGTGGCGCCGACGAGGAGCCCGGTGCTGATCTCCCCGTGGCGCAGGAAGACGGCCAGGGGATAGAGCAGACCGATCGCGGCGGTGGGGTCCTTCGACGCCATCAGCTCGGAGAGTGTCTCCTGCCGCTCTTCGACCAGCCGGCGGAGCAGATCGAGTCGCCCCTCCACGTCGAGACCGCTGTCGAGAGAGGCGAGCAGCCCGTTCCAGGCTTCACCCCACTCTCCGCTCGCCAACGAGCGCTTGGCCTCCGCCCATGCGGACCCGAGGTCTTCCAGGCTGAGATCGCTCTCGGCCGCCTCGCGCAGGGTCGCCAGCAGCCCGAGAAGGGGCGTCTCGGTCTGCACGCCCAGCTGCGGCCGACCCTGTGTCTCGATCTCCCCATCGACCGCCAAGCGATAGAGCAGCCACGGCAGATCGAGACCCGAAGCGATGGCCTGGAAGAGCCCGCTGAACAGTCTCGGATTGACCTCGATCAGGTACGGCTCGTCGGCCTCCTCCCCCGTCCAGACGAAGTCGAGCTCGGCCGCCCCGTGCCACTCCAACGCTTCGAGCAGTCGGTGCGCCGCCGCCTCGGCCGCCGGCGCCGACACCGTCCGCCGCACGACGCCGGGGCCGCCCTCGGTCAAGGTACGGATGTTGCGATAGGTGAAGCTGGCACGCACCTGCCCGTGATCGAACAGGCAGCCGACGCAGTAGTCCGCCCCCGCCACGCGCTGCTGCACGATCGGCAGACGGCCGGGAGCGAGCCGGTGCTCGCGACGGATCGCCTCGAAGGCGGTCTCGAGCTCCCGTCGCTCGTCGACATACTCGAGGCCGACACCCGCCGAGCCGGTGCGCATCTTGACCACCGCCGGCAGCTCGACCTGGCCGGCGATCGAATCGATCTCGTCCGACGACTCCGGCATCCAGGTCGCCGGCACGGCGATTTCGAGCTGCCGCGCCAGCTCCACCAGCCGCGCCTTGTCGCGCACCTGCTCGATGCGATCGGACGGAGCGATCGGCATCACCGCTCGATCTCCGAAGCGCTCTCGCCGCTGCGCCAGCTCGTAGGTCTCCCGATGCACCGGCAGTACGACGAGCGGCGGCCCGGTCGAGGGGGCGAAGCGGTCGATCGCCTCGTCGATCGCCGCCGCGAAGCCGTCCGGGTCCGTCGCCGGGCTCGGGTAGACGAAGCTGTCCGAGCTGAATCGCGACAGCGCCCCCGGGGTGAGCCGATACTCGTCCGCCGCGATCACCTCGACGCCGCGCCGCCCCAGACTCCGTACCGCGGCGAGCGCCTGCCAGCTACGGGCGAAGGTGACCACGGCGCGACCGACCGGCACGTTAGGCTCAGCTTCGTCGCTCATCGCCCACCCGAAACACACAGGGCACGGCCGGAGAGACGCACGGCGGCGCGGTCAGAAGAGTTCATATCGAATGATAATAATGGAAACTGAATGTCAGGCCGGCTCGCTCGGCGAGCGGCAGAACACCTCCGAAATGCCGCGATAGACTTCACCGATGCCTCCCTCTCTCAAGCTGGTCACACTCGCCACCGGAGATCTGGCGATCCCGGTGCTCGAGGCGGTGCTCGAAGCCGGTCACACTATCGAGCGGCTGGTCGCACAACCGCGACGCTCGACCGACGACATCTCCCTTCCGGAGGAGCGACAGGGCTCGCGCCTCGAGCGCTGGGCGCGCCAGAACGACATCACCATCCGTCGACCGGGGCACCCCGGCGACGAGCACTCACAGGAGGCGATGCGCGAGATCGAGCCCGACCTCGGGCTGATGGTCGCGTTCGGCCGCGGCTTTCCGCTGCCCCTGCTCGACATCCCCGACCAGGGTTGGGTCAAGGTCCACTTCTCCTATCTGCCCAAGAACCGCGGCCTCCATCCGATCCGTGCCGCGGTCTGGAACGGCGAGAAGAAGACCGGGGTCACCGTCATGGAGATCGACGAGGAGCCCGACGAGGGGCCGATCCTGGTCAAGGAGGAGATCCCACTCGAACCTACGGAGACTTTCGGCGACCTGGTCCCCAAGGTCGTCGATCTGGCACCGGGCCTGGCGGTCGACATCCTCGACAAGATCGCCCGGGGCAAGAAGATCAAGCGCCGGAAGCAGAGCGAGAAGAGCGCCACCTACACACCGAGATTCGGACGGCGTCACCTGAAGGCAGCGTGGTGGCGCGACGCCGACACGGTCTACAACCGACTGCGGGCGCTGACCCCCGAGCCGGGGATGACCACTCTCATGCGCCGCAAGCGGGTCCGCATCATGTGGGGTGAGCCGCTTCCGTCGGTCAAGGCACCGTTCGGGGACGCCGGTGCCTACCTCGGGAACCGCTCCGGTCGCGTAGCGATCCTGTGCGGCGACGACTCCGTCTTCGGCATCGAGAGCGTCCTGGTCGACGGGGCCGACGAGCCGATCCGTGCCACCGAGCTGGCGCGCGATCTCGGCCTCGGGGTCGGCAACGCACTGGTCTGACCCGGTCATCCAGACCCGCGTGAGACGCAGACCGTTCACCTCCAAGCAGGAGCTGCGCCGGGAGATGCGCACCCGTCTGGCGGCGCTCGGTCCCGGCGAGCGCCGGCGGCTCGCTGCAGCGGTCGCCGAGAGGATCCTGTCGCTCGATCGCCTCGGCCGGCCCCGGCGGATCCTCTCCTGCCTCTCCTTCGGCATCGAGATCGACACCCGGGACCTGGTCGAACGGCTGCTCACCGCCGGCCACGAGATCTTCGTGCCGCGCGCCGATATGCCCACACGAGCGCTCTCGATCCACCCCTACCCGTGCGATCTGGAGAGGCTCGCGTTCGGCCTCGAACAGCCGGTGGCGAACAATGCCGTTCTGGCCGACGACGAGATCGACGGCGGGATCGATCTCGCGCTCATCGTCGGTCTCGCCTTCGACCGCCGCGGCTACCGTCTCGGCCACGGCGGAGGATTCTTCGACCGGTTTCTGGCAGCCCACCCGGTGCCCACCGTCGG
Source organism: Thermoanaerobaculia bacterium (assembly GCA_033722395.1). Lineage (GTDB taxonomy): Bacteria > Acidobacteriota > Thermoanaerobaculia > Multivoradales > JAHEKO01 > JAWVZD01. Next base: position 3,473 of record JAWVZD010000278.1, read on the forward strand.
CCTCGCCTGCGAGCTGCAGATCGTCGACCGACTGCCGGTCGAGCCGCACGATCGGCCGATGGACCGGATCGTCACCGAGAGGGGCATCCTGATGCCCGGGGAGTCCTGATACCCCGGGACGGGTAGAATTCTCGCGGCCTCCGTCCCGATCGTTCGAAGGAGTCGAGCATGCCGTCATTCGTACGTACCCTGACCACCCTCTCGCTCGCCGCTCTCGTCCTCGCTTCGTTCGCCGCCGACCGCTCGGTGGCCGAACAACCGCCGACCAAACGGCGCGTGCTGGCGGAGATCGACTCCCAGGAGGAGCAGCTCGTCGAGCTCTCCGACCGGATCTGGCGCTTCGCCGAGACCGCTCTGGAGGAGCACCGCTCGGCGGCGGCTCTCGCCGACTACGCCGAGGCCGAGGGCTTCGTGGTCGAGCGCGGCGTCGCCGGCATGCCGACCGCCTTCGTCGCCAGCTACGGCGAGGGTCGCCCGGTGATCGGCATCCTCGGCGAGTACGACGCTCTGCCCGGCATCTCGCAGAAGGCCCAGTCGACGAAGGCGGCGTTGGAACCCGGTGCGGCCGGGCACGGGTGCGGCCACAACCTGTTCGGCGCCGCCAGCCTGGGGGCCGCCACGGCCGTCAAGGAGCTCATCGCATCGGGAGAGCTCGAGGGGACGATCCGCTTCTACGGCACCCCGGCCGAGGAGGCGGTGGGCGGCAAGCTCTACATGATCCGAGACGGCCTGTTCGACGATCTCGACG
>JAWVZD010000279.1:0-4208 GCA_033722395.1 Thermoanaerobaculia bacterium
CGCCGGCGTCCCCTACCGGCGCCAGGCGGACGATCCCTTCCGGGCTCACGGTGCTTCGACCGACGCCGTCGAGGTCGACGACGGCGAGTAGTCGCCCGCGTCGGTCGGACGAGAGCTCACCTACCCACCGTGCCGCCGCCGCGCGGGCCGTCCCGCCGGCTCGATCGAGCAGCAGCAGCCGAACGGTGTGGTGACGCGGCAACACAGCGAGGCGGGAGGCCGCCGTCAGTGCGACCGCGCTCGCTCGCGCGTCGCGCCGCCACGCCGGATCGGTCGGCTCGCCGACCGTGCCGACCAGGATCACCTCGCGCTCCTCCTCCCCCGATCCGACGCCTCGAAGGACGCCGGTCAGGGAAGCGGCCAGAGACGCATTTCCCCCGTTGGCCTCGACCCGGTCGAGCCCGGCCGCCCTCATCCACGAGAGGAGGCGGTGGGATGCCTCGGCCGCTACCGTACCCGGCTCCTCCGGCCGCAAGGTCTCGAGGTCTCGCGTCACCTCGAACAGGTCGAGCGGCGACCCGGGACCGCTCGCCGGCACGGCGGACGGCAGGAGCAGGACCGCCAGGGCGGCGGCGCAACGTCCGGCGGAGCGACGCATCACCACTCGGGTCGGCGGCGGCCCCTCAGGGCAGACCGTAGCGTCGCCGCTTCTCCCACAGCGTCTTCCGGCTGATGCCGAGCAGGCGCGCGGCCTCGCCCTGGTGCCCCCGTGTGTAGCGCAGAGCCTTGACGATCTCGTCGCGCTCGACCTCCTCGAGGCGGCGCGGCGGCGCTTCGCGATCGGCCGGTGGCTCGGGTACGAGCTCGCCCTCGCTCGGCAGGACCAGGGCGCGCTCGAGGACGTTCCTGAGCTGGCGCAGATTGCCGGGCCAGCCGTAGTCGCCCATCCACTCGAGGGCCGACGGGGCGAGCTCCGGGACCGGCCGATCGAGCCGGCTGCAGATGTCGGTGAGCAGACCGTCGACGAGGGTGTCGAGATCGTCCATCCGCTCCCGCAGGGCCGGTAGCCGGAAGGCCAACACCTCGAGTCGGTAGTAGAGGTCTTCCCGGAAGGCGCCACGGGCCACCCGCTCCGGAAGGTCGATCGATCCGATCGAGACCAACCGCAGATCGGCCGCGCGCTCTCTGCCGCCGAGCGGCGTGTAGCGCCCTTCGGCCAGCAGCCGCAACAGCTTCGACTGCGAGCCGAGCGGGATCTCCTCGACGTGATCGAGCACCAGAGTCCCTCCCTCGGCACGACCGACTCGGCCCGGGTTGTCCGCCACCGCACCGGTAAAGGCACCGGCCCGATGCCCGAAGAGCTCGCTTTCGAACAGATCGCTGGGGATGGTTGCCAGATCGGCCTCGATCAGAGGGCCGGAGGCGCGGGCGCTGGCACGGTGGAGGAGCTGGGCGAGGAGCGAGCGACCGGTCCCCGACTCGCCGGCGATGAGAACCGGCACCTCGCTCCTCGCCGCCCGCTCGATACCGGGCAGATGGGTCCGCAGGACCGCCGACGAGCCGACCAGGTCCGCGAGGCTCAGGACACCCACCGGACCTCCCGGGACCGAGTGCCTACTCGAACTCCGGCGTCACGTTCGGCGCGTCGGCCCAGAGGCGCTCCAGCTGGTAGTACTCGCGCGTCGGCTCGTAGAAGATGTGGACCAGGAAGTCGCCGTAGTCCATCAGCACCCACTGGCCGTGCTCGTAGCCCTCGATGTGCAGGGCTCTGACGCCGTCTTCGCGCAGCCTTTCGTCGACCGCATCGGCGATGGCGCGGACCTGGCGCTCGCTCGAACCGGTCGACAGCAGGAAGAAATCGGTGAAGTCGGAGATCTCGGCCAGCTCGAGGACCAGCAGATCGCGAGCTTTTCGATCCTGGATGGCGGCGACGGCGCTGCGGACTCGGGTCGGGATCTCGATGTCTCGGGCGGGGATCTGACTCATGCGTAGAGATCGGGGTACTTCGCCAAGTACTTTAGCACCAAGTCCGGCATGGCTCCGTCCGGCGGCTCCTCACCGCGCGCCAGCAACCGACGCAGCTCGGTCGAGGAGACGTCGATCGGCGGATTGGAGAGGAAGTGGACCCGTCCGGCCTCGACGGCGCGGACCAGCTCCGCTGCCGGATCGGAGGCACGGCCGGCCTCTCCGGGCCGCGCCAGGACACCGATCTCGACCCGCTCGACGATGTCGCGCCAGCGGCGCCACTCGGTGATCCGGTGCCACGAGTCGGCACCGATCAGGAGCACCAGATCGGCGCCGGTCTCGCGCTCGAAGTGCTCGATGGTGTCGACGGTGTAGGCGGCCTCCCCGGGGGTGAGCTCGAACGGCGACGCCACTAGGCCCTCCTCGTCGAGCAGGGCCAGCTCGACCATGGCGAAGCGATTCGCCGCCGGGGCGCGCCGCTCGCTCTTGTGTGGTGGGTCGGCTGTCGGCAGGTAGACCACCCGATCGAGGTCGAGATCCCGCCGGGCACGGCGTACCGGAGCGAGATGTCCGCGATGGACCGGGTCGAAGCTCCCGCCGAACAGGCCGACTCTCATGCCACCGCCTCGCCGAGCACCCGGCGCACGGCGGCGAGCAGCGAGTCGACGTTTTCGCCGCTCACGGCGCTGATCTCGAAATAGGGAAGCGAGCGCTCGCCGGCGGCCTGCTCGAGCTCCTGGCGGCGCTCCTCGGCCGCCGCGTCGAGCTTGGTGCCGACGACGAGACGCGGGCGCTCGAGCAGCTCCTCCCCGAAGGCTCGCATCTCACCCTCGATGGTCTCGAGCTCGCGCCCCGGTGAGGCCTCGCCCGAGGCGAGGTCGACGAAGTGCAGCAGCACCCGGCAGCGCTCGACGTGGCGCAGGAACCGGTACCCTAGCCCGGCGCCCCGGGCGGCGCCCTCGATCAGACCGGGTAGGTCGGCCACCACCAACGGCTCGCCGACACCGTCCGCTCCCACCACCCCGAGCTGCGGCACCAGGGTGGTGAACGGGTAGTCGGCGATCTTCGGCCGTGCCGCCGAGACCCGGCTGATGAAGGTCGACTTGCCGGCGTTCGGCAGGCCGACGATGCCGACGTCGGCCAGAAGCTTGAGCTCCAGCCGGAGCTCGCGCTCCTCACCCTCCTCGCCCGGCTCGCTCTGGCGAGGCGCCTGGTGAGTCGGGGTGGCGAAGCGAGCGTTGCCGCGGCCGCCGCGGCCACCTTCGGCCACCACCAGCCGCTCTCCCTCCTCGAGAATCTCGCCCAACATCTCCTCTTCGCCGACCGAATAGACCTCGGTACCGAGAGGCACGCCGATGACCAGATCCTCGCCCGACCGACCGGTGCGGTTCGAGCCCTCGCCCGGACGCCCATTCTGGGCGCTATGGAGCTGTCGGAAGCGCAGGTGGTAGAGGGTGTTGAGGTTGGCGTCGCCGACCAGCACCACCGAGCCACCCCGGCCGCCGTCGCCGCCGGAGGGTCCCCCCTTGGGTACGTACTTCTCGCGCCGGAAGGCGACACATCCGTCCCCGCCCCGTCCCGCCTGGACGCGAAATCGAACCTCGTCTATGAAGTGCAAAGCCGGCCGGTCTGCCAGCCCGGACGCCGACGCCGAGCAACCGGCGAACGGTGGTGTCAGGAGGGGACGACGCTGACGAAGGTCCGGTCGTTGCGCCGCTTCCGGAACTCGACCGTGCCGTCGATCTTGGCGAACAGCGTGTCGTCCTTGCCCCTACCGACGTTCAAGCCCGGATGGATCTTGGTGCCGCGCTGTCGGACCAGAATGGTCCCGCCGGTCACCACCTGTCCCCCGAAGCGCTTCACTCCGAGATACTGCGGATTCGAGTCGCGTCCGTTGCGGCTGGAGCCTTGTCCCTTCTTGTGAGCCATCGCTCGTACTCCTATGTCTCGATCGCGTCGATCTTGACGCGGAACAGCTCCTGCCGGTGTCCGCGCGTAACCTTGTAGCCCTTCCGACGCTTCTTCTTGAACACCTTGATTTTCGGACCGCGTACCTCGTCGACCAGGGTGGCATGCACCTCGGCTCCCTCGACCAGCGGTGACCCGACGGTGACCTCTTCGCCGTCGGAGACCATCAGGACACGCTCGAAGCGCACACGGCCGTCGTCGGGCTCGACCGAACGCTCGACGTCGATCACGTCGCCCGTTTCGACGCGGTACTGCTTTCCACCGGTTTCGATTACTGCATACATGAGCCTACTCCTCCACGGCGGGGTGCCACCGCGAACGGCGAAGGTAGCACG
>JAWVZD010000280.1:0-4203 GCA_033722395.1 Thermoanaerobaculia bacterium
ACCCCGATCGAGGAGATCGTCCACACCGAAGAGGCCCAGGCCGGTCTGACCTGCACCGCCTGTCACATGATCTCGGCGGTCAACAGCTCGATGGGGCAGGCCGACTACGAGATCACCGTACCGCCACTGCACGACCTGGCGACGAGCGACAACCCCGTGCTGCAGTGGATGCACGACTTCATCGTCCGGGTCGATCCGGAGCCGCACCGCCGCACCTTCATCAAGCCGTTCTTCCGCGGGCCGGAGTCCCCCGAGTACTGCGCCGCGTGCCACAAAGTGCACCTCGACGTACCGGTCAACAGCTACCGCTGGATCCGCGGCTTCAACACCTACGACAACTGGCAGGCGAGCGGTGTGTCGGGCTACGGCGCACGCTCCTTCTACTATCCACCCGAGCCCAAGAACTGTATCGACTGCCACATGCCGCGCGTGGCCTCGGACGACGCCGCCAACAAGGACGGCGTGATCGCCTCGCACCGCTTCGCCGCCGCCAACACGGCCCTGCCGACGGCGTACGGCGACGAGGAGCAGCTCGAGGCGGTCGAGGAGTTCCTGACCGCACGGCAGGTGACGGTCGACATCTTCGCCATGACCGAGGCGCGGGCGATCGAGGAGGTCGAGCGTGAGCGCGTCGAGAGCGAAGGTGGCGAGATGTCGACCACCTTCGCCGTCGGCGAAGAACGTGGCATGGTGGTCGGAGCCGGCGGAGTCACCGGGCCGGAGGCGCCGACCCTCCTGGCGCCGATCGACCGGATTCCGGCGACCGTCCGGCGGGGCGAGTCGACGCGCATCGACGTCGTCGTCAGGACGCGTGGCGTGGGGCACTTCTTCCCCTCCGGCACGGTCGACGCCTTCGACGTCTGGGTCGAGCTCCGGGCCGAGGACGAGAGCGGACAGGTGCTCTTCTGGAGCGGCATGGCCGACGAGAGCTCTCCGGTCGAGCCCGGCGCGCACTTCTACCGCTCGCTGATGATCGACGCCCACGGCAACCCGATCAACAAGCGCAACGCCCCGGCGACCCGCGCCACGGTCTACGTTCGCCTCATCCCGCCGGGGGCGGCCGACACGGTGCACTTCCGACTCGACGTACCGGAGTGGGTGGGCGACGAGATCACCCTGACGGCGAAGCTCAACTACCGCAAGTTCACCTGGTTCAACACCAACTGGTCGTACGCCGGAGTCCCCGATCCGGAGCAGGAGGGGGCCGAGTTCTCACCGCACTTCGACGACCGCCGTTTCGTCTTCACCGGCGACACCTCGACGGTGTCGGGCCCGATGAAGGAGATCCCCGATCTGCCGATCGTGGTGATGTCGGAGGACCGGGCGACCCTGGCGGTGGTCGACAGCGACGCGCCGCTGCCGGACATGAGCGCTCCGGCTACCGAGGTGCCGATCGATCGCGAGCGCTGGAACGACTACGGCATCGGCCTCCTGCTGCAGGGCGATCTGCGCGGCGCGCGGCAGGCGTTCCTGCGCGTCACCGAGCTCGAGCCGGACTACGTCGATGGTTGGGTCAACCTGGGGCGGGTAGCGCTGGCGGAGGGTGATCTCGACAGCGCCGCACGGGTTCTGGGCCGCGCCCTGGAGATCGAGCCCGAGTTGGCGCGCACGCACTTCTTCATGGGATTGCGGGAGAAGGCGCTGGGGAACTACGACGCCGCGCAAGACCACTTGCGGACCGTCGTCGCCCAGTATCCCCAGGACCGCGTGGTGCGCAACCAGATCGCCCGCATCCACTTCCTCGAGCGCGACTACCAGGCGGCGGTCGACGAGCTCGAGCACGTCTTCGCCATCGACCCCGAGGATCTGATGGCGCACTACACCGCGATGCTCGCCTATCGCGGTCTGGGCGACCTCGACCGCTCGCGTCGCCATCAGGCGCTCTACGAGCGCTTCAAGGCCGACGAAGCGAGTCAGATCCTGACCGGGGAGTACCGCGAGCGGCACCCGCACGACAACAACGAGCGCCAAGCGATTCACGAGCACTCCACCGTCCCGCTCGAGGAGGTAGCCGAGTTCCTCACCACCGCCGGCTGAGGCTTCCGCCCGGCTTGACCAGCGACCGCCGCTGGGAAACAATCCGGTTTCCCCCGTCCCTCCAGCCATCTCTCCGAACCAGCCCGGGAAGACGATGTCCAGACGACCTCTCACTGCCCTTCTGACCCTCGTGGCCCTCGGCCTCGGCTGCGCGCCGGGAGACGAGGAGCCTTCCACCTCTCCCTCGGCGTCTGCGCCACGGGGGGCGACCGAATCCGCCCAGCCGCACTTCGTCGAGGTGACGGCGGAGAGCGGCATCGATTTCGTGCACAACACCGGTGCCTTCGGTGAAAAGTGGTTGCCGGAGACGATGGGCTCGGGAGTCGTTCTGTTCGACCAGAACGGCGACGATCGCCTCGACATCCTGTTCCTGAACGGCACCCGTTTCGACGGCCGGCCCGGGGAAGCGACGACGCAGCGCTTCTATCGCAACCTGGGCGGGTGGCGTTTCGTCGACGCCACGGCCGAGGTCGGCCTGGACATCGAGGCCTACTGCCTCGGCGGAGCGGCGGCCGACCTCGACAACGACGGCGATACCGACCTCTACATGTCGTGCCTCGGCCGGGATCGCCTGCTGATCAACGAGGGCGAGCGCTTCGTCGACCGAAGCCGCGAGGCCGGCCTGCCCGACGAGTACGAGTTCGGCGCCTCGGTGGCTGTCTTCGATGCCGATCGGGACGGCTGGCTCGACATCCTGGCGACGCGTTACGTGACCTGGACACCGGAGACCGACCTCTTCTGCACCCTCGATGGTAAGACCAAATCGTACTGCACGCCCGAGTCGTATCCGGGGGCCTCACCGCGCTACCTGCACAATCTCGGTGACGGACGCTTCGAGGATCGGACCGAGGAGGCCGGCTTTTTCGCTCCGGACGCCAAGTCGCTCGGTGTGAGCGTGCTCGACCTGGACGGCGACGGTTGGCTGGACGTGGCCATCGCCAATGATACGCAGCCGAACCTCCTCTACCACAACCTCGGCGACGGTACGTTCGAGGAGATCGGGGTTCTCTCCGGCATGGCCTTCTCCGAGACGGGCGTGGCGCGCGGCGGCATGGGGATCGACGCCGCCGACTACGACCGCAGCGGCCGCCAGAGCCTGGTGATCGGCAACTTCGCCAACGAGATGGTGGCGCTCTACCGTAACGAGGGCAACCAGCTGTTCGTCGACGTGGCGCCGACCTCCGAGCTCGGCCGCGATACCCTGCTGTCGCTCACCTTCGGCACCTTCTTCTTCGACTACGACCTCGACGGCTGGCTCGACCTGTTCATCGCCAACGGACACCTAGACGCCGAGGTCGAGGTGGTACAGACGAAGGTGCGCTATCGGCAGCCGGCGCAGATCTTCCGCAATACCGGCGAGGGCCGCTTCGTCCAGGCCTCGCCGGAGGTGGTCGGAGACTTGGCCGAGCCTCGTGTCGCCCGCGGCGCCGCCTACGGCGATCTGGACGGTGACGGCGACCTCGACGTCGTGCTGTCGAACAACGGCGGCCCAGCGGCCGTCTTCGACAACCGCGGCGAGCACGGGCGCTGGCTGCGCGTCGACCTCGAGGGGACGACGAGCAACCGGGACGGCATCGGGGCGATCGTCACCCTCGGCGCCGGTGGCGCCAGCCAGAGCTGGCTCGTGCGCACCGGGTCGAGCTACCTGTCGCAGTCCCAGGTCGACGCGGTCTTCGGGCTGGGCGCCGGCGCCGACACCGTCGAGCGCCTCAGCGTCGCCTGGCCATCCGGCAGCCGCTCCGAGCGCACCGACCTCGCACCCGACAGCGTCGTGACCCTCGCCGAATAGCCCCTCCGCCCCCGCCGACCTAGGACAAACGACTACACGGGACCGAGCCGGGGTCCTATAGGCGCTGGCGGAGCCGGGTGTCAGGCTGGCTCCACCATGCCGACGCGTGTCGACTCCACCGCTCCGGTCCTGCCGCGCTCCGACCGCGACCTCGACCGGACGCTCGCTCTATGGACCGCCCCACGCCGCTTCGCCGGCTTCAAGCGCTTCGCCCAGCGACATCTACCGGCCGACGGAGTCGATCACGCCCAGATCGAGGCGCTCTCCCCCTACGAGCTCGAACACCTCGGAGAATGCCTCGAACTCGACGAGGAGCACCTGGCGCAGCTCGTCGCCATCTTTCTCGGCTTGCCGTTCCGCCTCCGCCTGGAAAGCCC
>JAWVZD010000281.1:0-4189 GCA_033722395.1 Thermoanaerobaculia bacterium
CCCCGGCGCGAGTCCACGTCCGGCGATCGACCCGGAGGCGACCGGTGACCGCCCCCCTCGACGGCCTCGACGACGAACAGCGCTCGCGAGCCCGCCGACGCTCGCTTCCCGACTGGCTCGAGCCGATGCTGGCGCGCCTCACCCATCAGCCGTTCTCCGACCCGGATTGGATCTACGAGCGCAAGCTCGACGGCGAGCGCGTGCTCGCCTTCAAAGACGGAGCGAGCGTCCGTCTGATGTCGCGCAACGAGAAGGAGCTCGGCGACAGCTACCCCGAGATCGTCGAGGCGCTCGCCGAGCAGCCGTGCGAGCGGATCGTCCTCGACGGCGAGGTGGTCGCCTTCGACAGCGACGGAACGAGCGACTTCCAGCGCCTGCAGCCCCGCATGCAGGCGTCGAGCCGCGAGGAGGCGCTGGCCAGCTCGGTCGCCGTCTACTACTACCTCTTCGACTGTCCGTGGGCCGCCGGTTACGACCTGAGCGAGGTGAGCCTTCGCAGCCGCAAGTCGGTGTTGTTCCGGCTGGTCGAGTGGGACGACCCGCTGCGCTTCACGCCACACCGCAACGAGCGGGGCGTCGACTACCTCGAGGAGGCCTGCGAGCGCGGCTGGGAGGGCCTGATCGCCAAGCAGGCCGACTCGGAGTACAGCGGCGGCCGGTCGAGCCGATGGCTCAAGCTCAAGTGCGTCGAGCGTCAGGAGCTGGTCATCGGCGGCTTCACCGAGCCGAGCGGTGAGCGCGTCGGTCTGGGGGCGTTACTGCTCGGCTTCTATCGCGAGTCCGAGCTGGTCTACGCCGGCAAGGTGGGAACCGGCTTCGACGAGGAGACGCTGGAGGATCTGCGCCGCCGTCTCGACCGCCTGGAGCGGCAGACCTCGCCGTTCGACCGCGGCGACCCGGACGCCGACGGAGTCCACTTCGTCACCCCGAAGCTGGTCTGCGAGATCGGCTTCACCGAGTGGACCGACGACGACAAGCTGCGCCATCCGCGCTACCTCGGCCTGCGCCGCGACAAACCGGCCGAGGATGTCCACAAGGAGGCGGAGGCACAAGAGGTCGACTCGTGACCGACGATCGGCGGCGAGACCGGCGAGTCGACGAGGTCGATCCGGGCTGCCCGGCCTCATCGGGCTCGTCGCGCGGAGCGGGCGGAGCGGGCGAGGACCGATATCCCCGCTCGGCAACGGGGCTCCGACCGGCGCTAGACGTCGCCGGAGGACGACTGCAGCGCCTGCCGCAGATCCTCTAGCTCCTCGATGGCTTCGTCCTGCTTCGCCGTCACCGTCTCGAAGACCTTCTGGGTCGAATCCTCCACCGACTCGATCATCTTCGGATAGAGCACGTCGTTCTCGTAGCGCTCCTCCGCCAGAGCGTCGGCCACGTTCGTCTGGTCGGCGCGTACCTGGCCCGCCGCTTCCAACTGTAGAATCGCCAGCGAGTCCTTCTCCGCGGCCAGCTCGAGCCACTTGGCGGCCAGGTTCGGCTTGCCGTCGCTCTCGGCGCGCTTGGCGTAGGCCCGAAAGCGCGCCGCGGAGGCGGCTTCGGCGGTGAATCCGGTCTTGAGGTGCTCGAGGGATCGTGGAAGCCTTGACACGTCGAAAGTCTCCTGCAGATCGGGAATCGGTGGCGACGGACAGCGGGATTGTAGCAACATCCGCTCGGCCGCCCGGCGGACCCGTAACGATCGCCGTGCCGCCCACGCGCGGCGACCGCCTCGAGAACGATCGAGCGCAACGCTTTCGAGGCGGGGTACGTAGTGTGAACCGACGGTATCGGCGATGAGAGCGGCGACACTCTGGAAGATCCTGCTGGCCGCGGTCGTTCTGATCGGGGCGATCTGGCTCGTTCGGCTCGACGTCCCGGTGCTCAGCGTTCTGCTGCGGTTCGGTCTTCTGGCCGTCGCCATCCTGCTCGCCCTCTACCTGCTCTGGCGACTCGGTAGACGGCTCTTGTGGGGTGTCGGGCGACGCTTGGCGTTCTCCTACTTCCTCATCGGCGTGCTGCCGATCCCGATGCTCCTCCTGGTGTCGGTGATCGTCGGCTACATCCTGAACGGGTTCTTCCTCGGGCACCTCTACCGCGACGCGGTCGGTGGGGTCCGAGCCGATCTGGAGCACCACGCCCAACAGGTGCTCGTCGACCGGGACCTAGGCTCGACCGCCTTGGAAGACGTCGCCTTCGCGCGCTACGAGAACGGCAGCCGGGTGGGCGGCTCCGAGCTGGCACCGGCCGACTGGCCGCAGTGGCTCGAGCCGGGCGACGAGACGCGATCGACCGCCAGGCCCCGTGGGTCGTTCGTGGCGCTGCCCGACGGCCGTCCGACCCTCGCCGCCGCGGCGGGCTCGGCCGAGCGCGGCGTGGTGGCGATCCACGTCGGCGATCTCGAGCGCGATCTGCGGCGGCGCAGCGGTGTCTGGATCCAACTCCTGCGCTCCGACGCCCCCGAGCAACCGTCGCTGATCCAGGTCCAGCTCGGCAGCTATCGCATCCCCATTCGTCCGCCCGACGTCAAACGGGGCGCCGAGGGCCGCAACGACTTCTTCGGCATCGACGAGGGGGTCGAGGCGTCGTGGTACGAGCGTCCGATCGTCTGGTGGGGCGAGCTCTCGCCGAGCCTGGTCTCGCTCGAGGACGGCTCCGAGGTCGCCGCCTACGTCGTCGCATCGCTCAACGGCTCGCCCCAGAGATCTCTGGAGCGCTTCTTCTCCGGCTCGGCGGAGGTCGACACAGCGGCGTGGGCGGCGCTCATCGCCATCTCGGGCCTGCTGGCGACGATCTATCTGTTCGCCGTGATCATGGCGCTCGCCATCATCGTCGCCATCACCCACGCCGTGAACCGCTTGAGCCGCGCCACCTCGGCGGTGCGCACGGGCGACTTCTCGGTGCGCATCCCGACCCGGCGGCGCGACCAGCTCGGCGAGCTACAGGAGAACTTCAACCGCATGACCGCCCACTTGGAGGAGCTCGTCGAGACGGCGGCGCAGAAGGAGCTCCTCGACAAGGAGCTCTCCCTGGCGCGCGACCTCCAGGAGCGCCTGCTCCCGACCGAGCTCCCCACCGCCGACGCGGTCGAGTTCGCCACCCTGTTCGAACCCTCGGCGGCGATCGGCGGCGACTACTTCGACATCCTCCGGATCGACCAGGACCGCCTCGCCGTGGTGATCGCCGACGTCTCCGGCCACGGCCTGCCGACCGGGCTCCGGATGGCGATGGTCAAGGCGGCACTGGTCATCCTGATCGAGGAGGCCAAGCCGCCGCGAAAGATCCTCTCCCGCCTCTCCGAGCTCATCCGCTCGAGCGACGAGCAGCGCTACTTCGTCACCGCCACCATCGCCGTCGTCGACTTCCGGCGCGGCGTCGTCGAGATCACCAACGCCGGCCACCCGCCGACCTACCTGCTGCGAGGCGGTTCGGTGCGGGAGATCCTGCTGCCGGGGCCGCCGCTCGGAACCCTCGGCGGCGGCTACGCCCAGGAGAGCGTCGAGCTCGACGACGGCGACATCCTCGTCTGGCTCTCCGACGGCCTGATCGAGGGCACCGACCCGGCCGGCGAGCCGTTCGGCTACGAGCGCCTGGCCGAGGCCCTCGAGGGCGACTTCGCCAACCCTGCCGAAGCCCGCGACGAGCTCCTCGCCGCCCTCGCCGTCCACACGGCGGGCCACCCGGCCGACGACGACCGGACGCTGGTGGCGATGGGGTACCGGCGGGAGAGCTAGGTCACTCTCCCCTTCCCCAGCCGGTCTCGAATCGACTCGCGAGATCGACGATCACCGCGAGAACGAGATAGCCGAGGAGGAAGTAGGCGCTCACCCGAAGAGCACTCGAAGAGACGACGGCGAAGGTGGCTCCCCAGTCGCGCGGCGCGCGCCACTCGCTGACGACCAGGGCCGCGTAGAGGAGGAGTCCGTGCACCGCTCCGCAAAGCGTGAACAGCAGGTAGTGTCTCCGCCTGCCCAGTCCTGGGAGCTTCGTCAGCCGCATGACGAGCAGAGCGATCGGCGGGAGAGCGAGAAGAACGAGAGGAATCACGTTCATCGGGGTCTCCTTAGATCACCTTAGTCGCCGGGCAGGGCGCACCCAACGCCGCCAGTAACGTAGAAGCAGTGCCGAGGCCAGGTATCCGGCCGAGAACGTCAGGCAGACACCCAACGCACCGACCATAAAGAGGCCGAGCGACGCGATCGACTCG
>JAWVZD010000282.1:0-4187 GCA_033722395.1 Thermoanaerobaculia bacterium
ATCGCGACCGGAAGGCTGACGGTACGATCGAACGCCCCGCCGCGCCGCTCCACACGATGCAGGCTGATGCCCTCACCGTAGGCGATCCGCCGCTCTCCGGCGATGCGCAGCCGGTTACGATGCACCTCGAGCTCGAGCGACTCTTTGGTCACGCCCGGCAGCTCGCACATGATCAGAAAGTCGTCCCCCTTCTGGAAGACGTTGATCAACGGGAAACCGCCCCGGCTGCTGGTCGAGCGGCTCAGCCACTCCCCCCGCTTGGAGGCGTCGAGAGCGCGCTGGAGACCCGCCAGGGCACCGAAGGGATCGAGGATTCTGGTACTCATAGCGTCCTCCTCCGATGGGTTCGTCGACCCGTATTCTAACCGGAAGCCGGCGACGACGGAACCGCTCGGGCCTGCCCGGACGCCCGGTGTTACCGTCCCGTCGACCGCACCGACGTCGCGACCTACGGGGCCGCGTCCTCTTCCCACCGCAGGCGGTCGGGAACCGAGAGCCCCGGCAGCGAGTGCTCCGACAGCCGTCGGTTGAGTTCCGGCACGACCGTCTCGAAGAGGTCGTTCACCGAACCGAAGACGCGATCGCACTCCCCCTCGAGCTCGGCGAAGAAGGCCTGTTGCGCCGCCGTCGGGGCCCGGAAGGCGCGCCCGTCGACGATGCCGAACAGGGCACTCAGGTGGTCCGCCAGGCGCGGTCCACGCGACCAATACGGCTCGTCCTCCGGCCGACTGAGTCGGGCGAAGAGATCGTCCAGGCTCTCGGCCAGCGCTCGGCGCTCCCGGCGCACCTCCTGGGGCACGTCGCGCCGCAACGCCTCGACCGAGGCCTGGCGCGCCTCGAGCTCCGCCGCGAGGACGTCGAGGGCGCGCAGCGCATCGTTGGCGACCGAGATCAGGTCGCGCAGCCGCGAGGCCATCTCGTACTGCGCCTCGAGTCCCTCGCGCGTCGTCTCGAGCAGGGGGTCGACGTGGACCTCGACCGGCATCTCGAGGACCCGGTCCCGCAGAGTCAGGCGGGCGGTATAGGTGCCCGGCAAGACCTCCGGGCCGCCACCACCGGGGGCGAACTCGGAGAAGTCGGGCGGCTCGTCGTCGCGTTTCCGAGGCGGCTCGCCGGTCAGATCCCAGTGGACGCGGTGGACGCCGGCTTCGGTCGGGAGCTCCTCGATCTGCCGTATCACCTCGCCGCGAGCGTCGACGATCTCCAGCCTGAGTGGCGACTCGCCCTCGAGCTCTTCCCCTCCGTCCTCTCCGTCGGCCGAGACATCGTCCTGGTCGCCTTCGACCGGCTCGGCCAGGTAGTAGGTGATGGCGGCGCCGTACGGCGGATTGGGGCCGCGAAACTCACGGTCGCCCAGTCCGTAGCGGGTGAAGGTCCTGGCGAAGCGCAGCCCGGGAGTCGTCGGGAAGAGATGCACGGCGGCGTCACCCACCTCCTTCCAGCGCTGGATCGGCGTGGCGTCGTCGAAGATGAAGATTCCCCGGCCGTGCGTGCCGAGGATCAGGTCGTTCTCGGTCGGATGGATCAGAATGTCGTGCACCGAGACCGTCGGCAGGTTGCCGAGATGCAGCCGCTGCCAGCTCTCCCCAGCGTCCCACGAGGCGTAAAGGCCGACCTCCGTGCCGACGTAGAGCAGGTCGTCGTTCACCGGATCCTGCTTCAGCACCCAGATCCAGCCGTCCTCCGGCAGCCCTCGGGTCGACATCCGCTTCCAGGTGGCTCCGTAGTCGCCCGTGCGGAAGAGGTGGGGCCGGAAGTCGGCGAACATGTGCCGATCGAAGGCCGCGATCGCCGCCCCCGGCGTGCTCCACGACGGCTCGATGTGCGATACGGGAGAGAGCTCCAGCAGTCCTTCGAGGTTGGCGGTAACGTCGATCCACTCTCCACCGCCGTCGCGCGTGACGTGGATCTTGCCGTCGTCCGAGCCGGCCCACAGGACCCCCGCCTCGAGCGGCGACTCGGCCAGGCTGATCACCGTGCAGTGCCACTCCGCGGTGGTGTTCTCGAACCAGACCGGCCCCCCGGCGTCGCCCAGCTTCTCGGGGTCGTCGGTGGTCAGGTCGGGGCTGATCCGCTCCCAGGTATCGCCGAAGTCGGTGGTCCGGAAGACGACGTTACCGGCGAAGTAGACCGTCGACGGATCGTGCGGCGAGGCGACGATCGGCGCGTTCCAGTTGAAGCGATAGGTGAGCTCGCCGACCGGCCCGCCGTCGTTGCGCCGCGTCTGCGGATTGACCTCGACCTGCCGCCCGGTGCGGGTGTTGGTGCGGACGATCCCGCCACCCTGGTACTCGGAGAGATAGAGATCGGGGATCTCGGGGTGCGGCACGACGAAGTAGGCGTCGCCGAAGCTCATCATCCACCAATGGTCCTCCAGGATGCCGGCGGCGTCCCGGGTGCGACTCGGCCCGTACCAGGTGCCGTTGTCCTGCAGTCCACCGCCGACGACGTAGAACGGCTCGCGGCTGTCTGCGAAGACCTGGTAGAACTGCGCCAGTGGCAGGTTGCGGAAGGTCTCCCAGCTCTCGCCGCCGTCGTTCGACAGGGCGATGCCGCCGTCCTGGCCCTGCCACATCCGCCGCGGCCGATCGGGATCGATCCACAACGAGTGGTAGTCGACATGAGTCGAGCGCGAGATGCGCTCGAAGCTCCTGCCGCCGTCGATCGAGCGGAAGAGGCGACTCGAGACGGCGTAGATCTCGTCGGCGTCTACCGGATTCACCCGCATGTCGGTGTAGTAGAGCCCCCGCGACACGATGCGGACGTCGTCCGAGACCTTGCGGAAGCTGTCGCCACGGTCGTCGGAGCGGAACAGCACGCCCTCGTTCGACTCGGCGATGACGTAGACGGTCTCGGGCTCGGACGGCGCGATCTTCACCCCAATCCGCCCGACTAGATCGGGTAGGCCTTCCCCGAGCCGCTCCCACGTCCGGCCGCCGTCGAGCGAGCGGAAGACCCCGCCTCGCTCGCTGCCGCTCTCGTGCGTCCACGGCTTGCGCTCGAACCGCCACAGACCGGCGTAGATCACGTTCGGGTTCGCCGCATCGATGTCCATGTCGGAGACGCCGTGCTCGTCGTCGACGTAGAGCGTCTTCTCCCAGGAGGCGCCGCCGTCCCAGGAACAGAAGACGCCACGTTCCGGGCCGGGCGCGAAGATGTTGCCCAAGGCGCCGACACAGAGGTGATCCGGATCGGCCGAGTCGACCACGATCCGCGTGACGTAGCGCGTCTTCTCCAGGCCGAGGTGACGCCAGGTGGCGCCGCCGTCGGTCGACTTGTAGACCCCGTTGCCGAACGAGACGCTGTTGCGTGGATTCCCCTCCCCGGTGCCGACGTAGACCACCGCCGGGTTCGACGGCGCCACCGCCACGTCGCCGACCGAGGCCACCGCCTGATCGGTGAAGATCGGCTCGAACGTCGTGCCCCCGTCGGTCGTCTTCCAGACCCCACCCGAGGCGGAACCGACGTAGAGCACCTGGGGACGGCCGCGCACCCCCTCGACGTCGGCGACCCGCCCGCTCATGTTGACCGGGCCGATATTGCGCCAGCTCAGGTTGTCGAGTGGGTGCTTCTCCTCCTCGGCCGCCGCCGCGCCTGCGAGCAGCAGCCCGAGGACGAGGGCCGCTCCGAGGGCGCGCGCGTACAGATCCCGTGCTGCCTTCATCGATGGTCTCCTCGCGTCGTCGTTCGTTCGGGTGCGCGGATGCTAGCAGACCCGCCGCGGCAACCCGTGCTACCGACGATCGGCCGCCGGCGTCTCCTCGAGCCGCTCGAACCGCGCCGAAAAGTGCGGCAGCACCGCGGGTCGTTCGACGAACCGTAGGCCGCGGATGGAGCGCCGGGAGCGATGGAGATCGGCGATCCCCTCGCTGACGAAGTCGATCTGGCTCTTGGTGTAGACGCGCCGCGGCACCGCCAGTCGGACCAGGGCCGGCCGCGGCCCCCCCCCCACCGAGCCGTCGTCGCCGGGATGCCCGAACATGACGTTGCCGATCTCACAGGCACGCACCCCCAGCTCCTCGTAGATCGCCGTGGTGAGCGACCAGGCCGGGAACTGCTCGTCTTCCAGATGGTCGCAGAACGATCGCCCGTCCAGGTAGACCGCGTGACCCCCGAACGGCTCGAGGACCGGCACGCCGGCCTCCTTCAACGTCCGTCCGAGATACGCCGTCGAGGCGATCCGGTAG
>JAWVZD010000283.1:0-4187 GCA_033722395.1 Thermoanaerobaculia bacterium
ATCAGCAGCATCGTCGGGCGCTGCTGCGGCACGTCGAGCGCCAAGCCGAGTCCGTCCTCGAGCTCGGCGAGCTCGATCGCCGCCAGCCAGGGCTCGGTGGCCTGCGACAACGGACTCCATCGGGCCCGGGCGGCGGGAAAGTCCCAGCGGCGGGACTGCGCGGCACGGGGCGGCGCGCTGGCGCTGCGGACGTCGGAGTCGGCCACGGCCAGAGTCAGGTGGCGGATGTGGGAACCGGCCGTCGGGCTCCGGTCGCCGGGAGTGCACGCGACGACCGACAGAGCGAGGCCGGCCGCGAGCCAACGCTGGAGGACGAGCCAGCGCTGGAGGAAGCGGGATGGACGAGGCGGGGCGGGCAAGACGCGCTCCGAGGGGAAGGGACCGGCGAGACGTTACTAGAGCGCGTGCGGTCGAGCAACCGTGGGCCGGTGCCAGCGATGCGACGCTCGCCGGCGAGCGGTGAAATAATGGGTTCTCCGCCGTGGTTGCGCGAGTGACGACGACGGAGGACCCCGATGGTCGACTTCGACAACTTCCCGCATCCCGAGAACGATCAACCCCTCGCCGAGTCGGCGGGGGAGGAGAGGGCCGTCCTGGGCGGCGGCTGCTTCTGGTGCACCGAGGCGGTCTTCAAGAGGCTCGACGGCGTCCTGGGCGTCGCCCCCGGCTACGCCGGCGGGAGCGCCGAGACGGCCGACTACCGCACGGTCTGCTCCGGCACCACAGACCACGCCGAGGTGATCGAGGTGCGCTTCGATCCGTCCAAGGTGACCTACGGTCAGTTGCTCGAGGTCTTCTTCTCGGTGGCGCACGATCCGACCGAGGTCGATCGGCAGGGGCCGGACTCCGGCCGCCAGTATCGCTCGGTGGTGTTCTACGCCGACGACGAGCAGAGACGAGTGGCGGAGAGCTACATCGACCAGCTGGAGCGAGCGGGGGTCTACGATCGGCCGATCGCCACCACTCTCGAGCCTCTCGACGCCTTCTACGAGGCCGAGGACTATCACCGCGACTATGCGGAGCGCCATCCGTGGCAGCCGTACATCGCGGTCAACGCCAGGCCGAAGGTCGAGAAGCTGGAGCGCGGCTTCGGCGACAGGCTGCGTCGCGATGAGAGCTGAGGGGCCGCTCCTGCGGGGTCTTTTCGTCTGCGGCCTGCTGGGCGCGCTGGCGGCCGGCGCTGCGTCGGCCGAGAGCGTCGAACAGCGACTGCGAACGCGCCTCGAGCACCTGCCTCGCCCGCTCGAGATCGTCGTGCACGGCGAACCGATCCGCGCTTCACAGGCCCTGCCGGAGTTCTACGAGCGGGTGGTCTATCGGCCGCTCTGGGTGGCCGAGGCCGGTCCCCTGCCGCGGGCGGGGGAGCTCGTCGAAGCGATTCGATCGGCCGCTCGCGACGGGGTCGCGCCGGGCGACTACCACCTCGGTGCCATCGAGGAGATCCTCGCCCGGCTCCCGTCGGCGCCGGACGCCGGTGCCCTGACCGACCTCGAGCTCCTGCTGACCGACGCCTTCCTCGTCGCCGCAGCACATCTGGTCTCCGGTCGCGTCGATCCGGTGACCTTCGACCCGGAGTGGATCGCCGTGCGGCGTGAGGCCGACCTGGTGGCATTGCTCGAGCGCGCCGTCACCACGTCGAGCCCGGCGGCCGAGCTCGCCCAACTGCTGCCGGAGCAGCCGGGGTACTTCGCTCTGCGGGATGCCCTGGAAACCTATCGCTCTCTCGCCGCGGCCGGCGGATGGCCGAGTGTCGTGGAGGGGCCGAAGCTCGAGCCCGGGGCGAGGGACTCTCGCGTCGTGGCGTTGCGACGGCGTCTGGAGGTCACCGACGACGGGATCGAGGCGGAGTCCGAGGAGCCGCTCTACGACGCGGCGCTCGAGGCGGCGGTGAAACGCTTCCAGGAGCGGCACGGACTGGCTCCCGATGGCGTCGTCGGTCCCCGGACGCTGGCGGCGCTGAACGCACCGGCGAGCGAGCGGGTGACGCAGATCGAGCTCAATCTCGAGCGCTGGCGCTGGCTGCCGCAGGATCTGGGGCGACGGTACGTGGTGGTGAACATCGCCGGATTCGAGCTCGAGTCGGTCGAACAGGGTAGCGTCTCGTCCACCCATCGGGTCGCGGTCGGTCGCTCCTACCGGCGCACGCCGGTGTTCAGCGACGCCATCCGCTATCTGGTGCTGAACCCGTTCTGGGAGGTGCCGACGAAGCTCGCCGTGCAGGACAAGTTGCCGGAGATCAGGAAGGATCCCGCCTACCTCGAGCGTCAGGGATTCGTGGTGCTGCAAGGCTGGGGCGAGAGCCAGCGACGGGTCGATCCGGCCACCCTGTACTGGACCGCTCTCGGACGCGGCAACTTCCCCTACCGTCTGCGACAGGATCCCGGCCCGTTGAATGCGCTCGGTCGGGTCAAGTTCATGTTCCCGAACCGCTTCAACGTCTACCTGCACGACACGCCGGGCCGCGAGGTGTTCGCTTCGTTCGAGCGCGACGTCAGCTCCGGCTGCATCCGGGTGGAGCGGCCGCTCGAGCTGGCCGAATGGCTGCTGGCGGGAGCAGAGCGTTGGGACCGCGCAGCGATCGATCGAGCGGTGGCGACCGGGCGCGAGACCGTCGTACCGCTCGCCGAGCCGGTGCCGGTGCACCTGCTCTACTGGACGGCCTGGGTCGACGCCGACGGCACGGTGCAGTTTCGCCGCGACATCTACGGTCGCGACGCGCTGCTCGCCACGGCGCTCGCCGGACGGTACTAGGCCGACGCCGCCTCGTCGCTGCCGACCTCGTCCTGCCCGCCGACGATCCGTACCGGAAACGGCGCGGTCTCCGCACCGGTGTAGAAGGTGCGGTGGGGGAAGGGGATCTCGATGCCGTTGGCGTCGAAGGCCTCCTTGATCTCCCGCTGGAGGACGTTCTTGAGCTCCAGGAAGTTCTCGCGCAGGGCCCAGGGAGAAAACTGGAGATTGACCGACGAGTCGCCGAACCCTTGCACGATGAAGACCGGTTTGGGCTCGTCGAGGCAGAGGGGATTGCGGTCGGCCAGATCGAAGAGTAGTCGCCGCACCCGTTCGACGTCTTCTTTGTAGGCGATACCGATCGTCAGGTCGCAGCGCCGGATGGGGAACTTGGTAAGGGTCCGCACCTCGCTCTTGATGAGGCTCTCGTTCGGGATGCGGACAAAGAGGTTGTCGAAGGTGCGGAGCTTGACCGACATCAGGTCGATCGACAGCACCTCGCCGGTGGTCGAGCCGACCTGGATGACGTCGCCGACGCCGAACGGCTTCTCGCCTATCAGGAAGAGGCCGCTCACCAGGTTCGAGGCCGAGGTCTGGGAGGCGAAGCCGAGCGCCACCGAGAAGATCCCAGCGGCTCCGAGAAGGACGCTCAGGTTGAAGCCGAGCTGATGCAGCGCCATGACGACGAACAGTGCCATCAGCCCGTAGGAGGCGATGCGGCGAAACAGCATCGACTGCTGGGGCTCGAAGCGCTCCGAGGTGAGGCGATGGACCACGCTGCCTCCGAGCCGCGCTACCAGCATGCCACCCAGCAGGAGCACGGCGGCGCGCACCAGCAAGAGGGTCTTCTCCACGGTCAGGTAGTTGCCCAGGGCGGGCAGCCAGCCGTCGATCCATTCACTCATCATGCGCTCTCCTCTCCGAAACTCCGCAACAGACTGCTGAACGCTCGCACCACGACGTTGGCGTCCGCCTTCAGCCGTGCCTCGCTCAGGCGTTGCGACTGTCCCGCCTCCTTCGGCGGCCCCTTCTTGACGTCGAGCTCGGCCATCTCCGAGCCTTCGCTCCGCTTCAGGGTCACGGCCTGCGTCCAGAGCTGACCCTCCTGATTGGCGTAGAGCGCGATGTAGGGTACCGGCAGGCTCATCCGGTCGACCTCGAGGACATCGGTGCCGGCGTTCTGGAATACCACCGGCGTGATGGTGCGGTAGGTGCGCACCGGCATCTCGGCGAGCCGTACGCGAGCGTGTGTCTTCAGGGCGTAGGCGACCTCGCCCTCGCGTGTGGACGAGCCGAACCAGGTGTCCGAGAGCCGCCGGGTGGGGATGTCGATGAGGATGCGCAGCGCCCGCCCGACCTTGACCTCGATCCACAGCGGCGTCGAGACGTAAACCTTGGCGGTCTGGCCGGGCAGGATGTGGAACGGGACGCGCGGCTTGGCGACCACCGAGCGATCG
>JAWVZD010000284.1:0-4175 GCA_033722395.1 Thermoanaerobaculia bacterium
ATGCCCCACGCCTCCACGTTTCTGACCGACCTCACCGTCGTCCTGGTCGTCGCCGCCGCGACCAGCGTCGTCTGCCGGCTGCTTCGGCAGCCCCTGGTGCTCGGCTACCTCCTCGCGGGGCTGATCGTCGGACCGTACATCCCGATCCCGCTGTTCGCCGACGCCGAGCGCGTAGCGGCCTTGGCCGAGTTCGGTGTCGTGCTGGTGATGTTCTCGGTCGGGCTCGAGTTCAGCTTCCGTCGGCTCCGCCGTGTGCTGCCGGCGGCCGGCCTACCCGCGGTCGTTCAGATGAGCACCCTGGCCGGGTTGGGCATCCTGCTGGCCCGCGTGCTCGGCTGGGGAGATCTCGAAGGGGTGTTTCTCGGCGCCTGCCTGGCGATCTCGAGCACCATGGTCGTAGTCCGCGCGGTCGAGGAGGTCGAGGTGCCGCGGCCGGCGTCGGAGCTCGCGATGGGGATTCTCGTTACCCAGGACCTGGTCGCGGTGGTGGCGATCGCGGCTCTGACGGCGATCGTTTCGGGAGGCGGGCTGGAGGCGGCGACCGTGGCGACCAGCGCCGGCGAGATCACACTCTTCCTGATCGGCCTGGTCGTCGTCGGCCTGCTGGTAGTACCCAGCTTGGTGCGCTATCTCGATCGACTGGGCCGCGGCGAGATGCTGCTGGTCGCAGTGGTGGGGCTCTGTTTCGGCTTCGCCCTGCTGGCGGAGCGCATGGGGTATTCGGTCGCTCTGGGGGCGTTCGTCGCCGGCTCGCTGGTCGCCGAGTCGGGCCTCGAGCGACGGATCTCGGAGCTCGTCGAGCCGTTGCGGGACCTCTTCGCCGCCGTCTTCTTCGTCGCCGTGGGGATGGCGGTCGATCCGGTTCTGGTGGTCGAGTTCTTGGGCACCGGCTTGCTGGCGGTGGGGGCGATCGTCGTGGGCCAGCTGGTCAGCGTCACGCTCGCGGGTACGCTGGCCGGCCGGGGCCTCGCCACTTCGGTCCGCAGCGGCGCGGCCTTGGGACAGATCGGTGAGTTCTCCTTCATCATCGCCACCCTCGGCGTGGCGTCGGGCGCGGTGCGTCCGTCGCTCTACTCGATCGTCGTCGTCGCCGCGGTGCTGAGCACCTTCACGACGCCGATCATGCTCCGGTGGGCGAACCGCATCGCCATCGGCGTCGATCGCGTGCTGCCGGTTCGGATCCAGCGCATGCTGACTCTGTACTCCGCCTGGCTCGAGAGCCTGTCGACCCGGACCCGGGAGGAGGTGCGGCGGACCCGCTTGCGTCGGGCCGGAGCGGCGGTCGCCCTGGATGCCGCCGTCCTCGTCGGCCTGACCGTGCTCGCCGTCGTGGCCCACCAGGCGTTGGCCGGTTCCCTGAGCCGACAACTCCACCTCCCGGACACGTTGAGCCAGGTGATCGTCTTGGGCGGGATACTTCTCCTAGCGATCCCGTTCGCGGTCGGCGTCCTGCGATCGGGCCGTGCTCTGGGCCGGGAGTTGGCCGGGCTGGCGATGCCCCGTAGGGCTGGCGGTGGTCTCGATTTGGGGGACGCCCCGCGCCGCGCCATGACGGTCGTTCTCGAGATCGCCGTCGTGCTCCTGGTGGCGCTGATCTACGTCGCGGCGACGCAGTCCTTCCTGCCGCTGGGATGGGGCGTGGTGGTCCTCGTCCTGACTCTGCTCGGCCTCGGCACGGCGTTCTGGCGGACGTCGGGCGACCTCGACGAGCACGTGCAGGCCGGCGCCATGGCGCTCGCCGAGACGTTGATGGCTCGGGCCGGCCCGGCCGAGCGGGCGGCCGTCGTGGTGTTGCTGCGGGGGCTCGGCCACTTGACCTGGTACGTCGGGGGTGCGTCGGGCCGGGCCGCCGGCGCGACTCTGTCCGAGCTCAACCTGCGGGGCCGAACCGGCGTCACGGTGCTCGCGGTGCGCCGGGGAGACGAGGTGGTCACTCTCCCCGGCGGCGACTGGGGCATCGCGGTCGGTGACGTGCTCGGACTGACCGGCTCCCACGTAGCCGTCGAGCGCGCGCTCGCTCTGTTGCGCGGCGAGACCGCCGAGGATCCGTCGTTGCTTTCCTGACGGGTCGACTCTACCGGGCGCCGTAGGGGTACCCGGAACCAGCCACGTAGCCGTCGCGGGTGCGGGCGTCGAGGCGGCCGCTCGCCATCTCGACACTGACCTGGCGATACTCGCCGTCCTCGGCGTCGGCCGGCAGCTCGTAGCTCAGCAGGTAGTAGCCGTTGTTGTCGCTGGCGATCTTCTCGAGCGGCGTCAGGTAGTTGTTGAACGTGGTGTAGAGACGCCCGCCGCTCTCCGTAGCCAGCTGGTTGAGCACGTTGTCCATGGCGTTGATCATGAAAAACGGGCTCAGGTCGGCCGCCATCAGGTCGACCGGATAGACGGCCACGTTGTTGTCGTTGATCGTCTGCATGGTCTTCGGGTAGTAGCGGATGTCCGGCCGGAAAAAGCCGAAGCCGGTGACCTCGCCGAAGCCGATGCTGAAGAGAATCAGGTTCTTCCGCCCACGGATCGCACCGGCGCCCTCGGCGGTCATCGCCAGGGCCTCGTAGATGCGGTCCACGTCACCGGGCGGGAGGGCGGCCGCCATCGAGGGCAGGTCGCTGCCGGTCGCGGCCGGCTGGGCCTGGAAGTCCTTGCGCTGTACCGCTCGGTCGATCGCGGCGGTGATTACGGCGGGATCGTTGCTGAAGTCTTGCAGGTTGTACTTCGGGTTGTAGCTCACCACGGCGACGTAGTCGTTCGGCTGCAGCGAGGCGACCCACTGCTTGGCACGGCGGCCGGCGTCGAGAAGGTTGGCCGACAGCCGCGGTAAGAGGTCGTGCTGATGATGGAAGAAGAGGATGAAATATCGGTTCGACGGCACAGCGTCGACAGCGATCCCCAGCTCCTGCGCCTGCTGGGCCGAGCCGAGGTAGCGCCTGTTGCTGTAGAAGGTCGCTTCTCGGAGGTCGACGCGCTCGCCTTCGTCGCGGACGATGAAATCGTCTTCGTCGAGGCCGAGCACGACCTGACCGCTCGGATCGGTGACGACCACGTCGAGCAGCACTTCCTCGACCTCGATCTCTTCGACGTAGCCTTCTTCCTGCGGTGCGGCCGAGGCGACCACGGTCATCGCGGCCACGACCAGAATCGCCAAGGCGGTGCTCCAGAGTGTGCGTCTATCGGTTCGTTTCCTTATCCCTGTCATGTAGAACTCCTCGGTTTCGATTGGCTGTCGAGCCGGCGTGGCAGCGAGAACGCCCGGATGGGGTGGTGCCGGCCGGCACAGAGGGAGGAGTTGCACATTGCGTTCCAGCCCGACCGCCAGTCGCGACGGGAGAGCGCTGGGGCGGTGGGACCCTCGAACCGGTAAAGCGTACCCGCCGGCATGGAACTTCTGCGATCGTTGGCCGAGAACGCGTCGCGCCCCGGATCCGGCGGGGTCCGATCGGGGAGGGTAGAGTCAGTCGCCTGGAATCGGTGGCGGACCGTCGGGGATGTAGGAGCGGTACTCGTCGTCGCCGATCGCCTGCTCGAACTCGACCTGGATCTCCGCCACCACCTCCGGGTGCTCGAACAGATCGACCGTAGTCGCGGCGAGCGCCCGCGCCGCGTAGAGCATCCCGCGATGACCGATCGACATGCCGCTCGCGGCGACCACCGGCCAGGCGTGCCAGGGCGCCCCGTCGGGAGCGGTGGCGACGGTCAGATGGATCGTCGGTACGTTCCAACTGACGTCGGCGACGTCGGTCGATCCGCCCTCCGGCTCGCCCGGCTCGAGCTCGAGCGGCTCGATCGATTCCCGCAGTCCGACTTCGGGCACGCCCGTCTCGCGTTGGATTCGACGGGCGAACTCCTGTTCCTCCTCGGTGAAGTCGGGCGGACCGAGCCACTCGAGGTTGTGGTGCAACAGCTCGGCGCCGCGGAAGTTGGGCAGCATCTCGTAGCCGCCCGACTGGACGCTGAGCTCGGCCTCGGTGCCGGTGGCCAGAGCGGCACCACGGGCCATCTGCTCGGCTCGGGCGAGGAGCTCGTCGACGCGCTCGTGCTTCGAGTCGCGGATCCAGCACCAGACGCTCGCCCGGTCCGGTACGACGTTCGGCACGTCACCTCCCTCGGTGATGACGTAGTGGATCCGCACCGTCGGCCGCACGTGCTCGCGCATCAGGTTGAGGGCGAAGGTGAACACC
>JAWVZD010000285.1:0-4174 GCA_033722395.1 Thermoanaerobaculia bacterium
GCTGATCGAGGGCTATCTCCTCACCCCCAGGATCATGGGCGACCGGACCGGTCTCCACCCGATGGTGATCATCGTGGCGGTCTTCTTCTGGGGCTCGGCTCTGGGCGGCATCCTGGGGATGATCCTGGCGATTCCGCTGACCGCCTTCGCGGTGGTGTTCTGGCGCCTGGCGCGCGAGAAGTACATCGGAGAGTGGGTCTGATCGCGTCGAGGGTCTGCCGAGGTCTACACTCTCTTTAGGGAGTGAGCGCGCTGCTTGGAGCCGGGTCGAAGGTCCGTTCGATGTGGTCTTCGAGGACCTGCATCGGCAGGGCGCCGGGGCCGAGCACGGCATCGTGGAAGTCGCGGATGTCGAACTCGTCGCCGGCCAGCTCCCGAGCGCGCTGGCGTAACGCCAGGAGTCTCACGAGACCGGCCTTGTAGGCGAGCGCTTGCCCAGGCATGTCGGTCGAGTAGCGTAGGGTCTCGCTGGCGATCTCGGTCTCCGACGAGAAGGTGTGGGCGCGCATGAAGTCCCGTCCTTCGTCGAGACTCCAGCCGAGCAGGTTCATGCCGGTGTCGAGAACCAGGCGGGCGGAGATGAACATGTCGAAGACCGCCCAGCCGTAGCGGTCGTACGGATCGTCGAGCAGGCCCATCTCGGTCGCCAGCTTGGCGCCGTAGTTGCCCCAGCCTTCGTTGAACGCTCCATAGGCGATGTTCTCGCGCCGATAGGGCGGCAGCGATTCGTTCTCGTTCTGCAGGGCGATGTGGAAGTGGTGCCCCGGCACCAGCTCGTGGTAGATCAGCGGACCGGCGGTGACCAGCGGGCGCTGGTCGAGATTCGAGCCGTTGTAGCGGTAGAGACCGCGGGGCTCCTGCGGCGTCGGCTGCTGGTAGTAGCCGAAGGTCATCGTCGCTTCCGCTTCGGGCTCGAGTCGCTCGACGCCGTAGGGCGCTCGGGGCAGAGTGTCGAAGTACTGTGGAATCAGCGGCTCGATGCGCTCGATGTAGCTGCGGTAGCGCGCCTCGACGGCTTCCGGGCTCTCGGCGAGGAAGCGCGGGTCGGTGCGGAGCCGACGGTGGAACTCCTCCTGGGTGCCGGTGAAGCCGATCTCCCGGCGGATTGCCGCCATCTCCTCCATCAGCGCCTCGACGTGTGCCTTGCCGCGCTCGTGGAGCTCCTCCGGCGTGACCTCCATCGTCGTGTGGCGGCGGACGAGATACCGATAGTACGCCTCGCCGTCGGGATACTGCGCGAGTCCCACCCGATCCGATGCGCTCTCCCGGTACCGATCCGATTCGAGCAGGGTCACGAGACGGTCGTAGCCCGCTTCGATCCGGCTTTCGATGCGCTCGGAGAGGTCGGCGACGAACGCCTCGGGATCGATCTCCTGCAGCGCTTCGAGCCGTTCCGGAGTGACCGTCACGGCCAGGCGGGCGCCGCCGTCGCGCATCGCCTCGAGAAGGCCTACGATGCCCGGGAGTGCGTGCCGGGACAGGAAGATGCCGCGTTCGCTCTGGCCGAGCAGATGGTGGTGCCACTGATCGAGCATGTCGCCGTACTCGTCGATCAGGCCGAGATAGTTGGCGGTGTCACCGGTGCCGGTCATCGGATGGCCGCCGAGGACGCGGTGGAGGGTGGTGATCCCGAGGCCGCCGATGTACGGGGTCAGCGGAAACTGCAGCCAGTAGAACGGCGCTCCGTCGATGACCGTGCGGGCGTCCCACCGCAGGCAATCGAGGGTGAGGCGGTCGGCGTGCGTCAGCTCGTCCCGCGGGACGGCATCGATTCTCGCCGTCATGGCGCGGGCGAAGGCCACGTTCTCGGCCGCGCTCTCGGGGGTGAGGTCGGGGATCTCCCGCACCAGCTGTCCCTGGCGGTGCTGCAGGTAGGGACTCTGCTCTAGCAGGTGGTCCCAGGCGTCGGCGGTCAGCGCGGCCACCTCGGCGCCAACGTCGATCGCCGGTGGCGGGTCTGGCTTGCCGCAGGCGTAGAGCAGCGGCAGAACGAGCAGAGTGGCGAGCTCGAGGTAGGGGTGACGCATCACGACCTCCGGATCGAGTGGGGGTGGTTCTGTCGCTGGAATCGAGCGTCTCGGGCCGGTGGGTGCCGAGCGAGCATCACGCCGACTGCAGACGGCGCAGATGGGAAAAGCCCACCAGCCGTTTCTCGGCTTCGTTCCACAGGTGGAGCCGAGCGCAGCGCAGGCTGCCGAGGATCGTCAGGCGGGTCACCTGTCCGAGCTCCGGCACGTTCCGGAAGCACTGCTTCAGGCGGTAGTTGGGGATTCGGCTGGCCAGGTGATGGACGTGATGAAAGCCGATGTTGCCGGTGAACCAGTGCAGCACCGCCGGCAGGTCGTAGAACGAAGAGCCCTGGAGACCGGCACGGTGGAAGCTCCACTCCGGGTTGTGCCTCCAATAAGTGTCTTCGAACTGGTGCTGGACGTAGAACAGCCACATGCCGACGCTGCCGCTCAGCAAGGTGATCGGCAGCTGGACGAGGAGGAGGGAGTCGATGCCGATGGTCGGCCACGCCACCAGTAGCAAGCCCAAGAGCGCCAGGTTGGTCTTGGCGACGCTCCGGCGCTCGCGCCGCCAGTTGCGCGGGATGTCCAGTGGGAGTCGGTGCTTGAGGACGAACTGATAGATCGGTCCGAGCACGAAGAGGATCAGCGGATTGCGGTAGAGGCGGTAGGCGATCCGCCGATGGCGCGGCAGAGCGAGGTACTCCTTCACGGTGAGTGTCTCGACGTCGCCGAAGTCCCGTCGGTCGAGATCGCCGGACGAGGCGTGGTGGATGGCGTGGGTCCGCCGCCAGTAGCGATACGGCGTCAGCATGAGGATGCCGATCAGACCCCCGACCGTGTCGTTCCAGCGGCTCGAGCGGAAAAACGAGCCGTGCCCACAGTCGTGCTGGAAGATGAACAGCCGGATCTGCAGGCCGGCGGCCGGGATCGCCAGCCCCAACGTGAGCCAGTAGGAGATCTGGAGACTCCACAGCATCGCCAGCCAGGTGCCGACGAACAGGGTGGTGGTCGTCAGCAGCTGGATCCAGGCCTTGGCGTCGTCCGCCTCGGCGTACGGGGCCAGGAGTCGGTTCCAGTACTTTGCGGCGGCGACTTGTGAGCGGGCATCCACGTCTCGAGGTCCTTTCGATCGAAGTGCGCCGACTCTAGCAGCCTGCGCAGAGCGATGTCTGTGGGGCTTGAATGGTAGCGGACGAGAGAGAGTGAGCGAACCCCACCGTTCGTTCGGGTGGAGGTCTCCGCCCTCGGTTCATCGACGGCCGTGCTGCGGCGGCCAAGGCTTGTGGTTCCCCTTCTCGTCCACGATGAGGAACCGCGTGCCCGCGGGTAGCACCTGGAGCGTCTTCAGGAACTCGATGATCGAGTCCCGATCGTAGTCGCTCAGCAGGTCCCAGGCGTCGCGCTGGGCCTGAGCCTCGCCGGCGTGCGCCTCGATCGCCTGGCGCATGGTGGTGTACTGGCCGTGATGGAAGAACGGCGGCTCGTTGGCGATGCCCCACAGCTTGCGGGTCAGGAAGTGCGAGTTGCCGGCGAAGAACTCCGGCGAGCCGGCCGGATGGTGCATGTCGAGCGGCTCGCGGTTCGGGTCGCCCGGTCCGGAGGTGATGTCGTGCAGCTTCAGATCGGTGAAGGCCGGCACCCAGACGGTGCCGCCCTTGGACTTGCGCAGACGCGGCTGGGGAAGGCGATGATCGTTGAGGTCGACCGAGAGCTCCGCCGCTTCGCCGGGCTGCAGGTTGCCGGCCGGGTTGAAGGGGTTCGGCTCGGTGAAGATCCAGCCATCGTCGTAGAGCGGCAGCGACGGGATGTGGCAGTCGGGGCAGCCGATGGCGTCGAACCGGCTCTCGCCGTTGAGCACGGCTGCTTCGATCACCGGGTCGTTCGGGATGACCCGCCCCGGCACCGGCAAAGTGGCCTGGAAGAGCGTCGCGGCAGTAACGTCGGCGCGGGTCATCTCGTCGACGAAGCCGTCGGCGTCCGGATCGGTGCCGTCGCCGAAGCGCTCCGTCGTCTGGATGCCGTGGTGATGGTTGAAGGCGTTGTTGGTGAACTGTCTGAGCGAGATCACCGCTCCGGCCTGGTGGAACGGGCGGATGATCAGGCTCGGCGGATCGCCCGGCCCGGCGCTGGCGAGGCTCGGCGCCGGCAGTCCCTCCACTGCC
>JAWVZD010000286.1:0-4162 GCA_033722395.1 Thermoanaerobaculia bacterium
CGGGTCGGCGTGGAGGGTGCTACGGCCCGCGAGGCGCTGCGCGATCTCGAGCGCCGGGTGCCCTCCCTCAAGGGCTGGATCCTGGACGAGCGCGGCGAGCTCCGGGAGCACGTCGACCTGTTCGTCAATCGTCGGCGCCAGGAGCTCGACACGACCCTCGAGAGCACCGACGAGCTCTTCGTCCTGCAAGCGATCTCCGGAGGAGAGGCGACGCTGGACGAGTTGCTGGTCAGCACTCGCAAGGGTCTGTTCGTGGTGCGGGGAGCGCGCCGCGGCGAGCTCGAGATCCTGCCGCGCCAGTTCGCCGGTCTAGAGGTCGAGTACGCCTGCCGCGATCGCCGCAGCGGCTGCTACTTCGCCGCCGTCACCCACGGCCAGTACGGCCCCCACCTCTACCGCAGCGACTCGGCGACCGACGGGTGGCAGGAGGTCGAGGGGCCCCGCTTCCCGACCGACGTCGACGCCGCGGTCGAGCGGATCTGGGTCGTCGAGCCGGGGGCCGGTAACGACGAGCTGTGGTGCGGCGTCGCGCCGGCAGCCCTCTTCCGGAGCACCGACGGCGGCGCCACGTGGGAGCTCAACCGGGGACTCTGGAACGAGCCCAGCCGCTCCGACTGGATGCCGGGGATGGGGGGGCTCTGTCTGCACACCGTCTGCCCGTGGCCCGACGATGCCGAACGGCTGGCGGTAGCGATCTCCGCCGCCGGTTTCTGGATCAGCGAGGACGGCGGCGCGAGCTGGCGGCGCGGCATCGACGGCCTGGTGGCACGCTACCTGCCGGAGGAGGCACGCCAGGGCGCCGTCGACCTCTGTGTCCACAAGGTCGAACGGGCGGCGGTGAGGCCCGAAACGCTCTACATGCAATTCCACGGCGGCGTCTACCGCTCCGACGACGGTGGCAGCCGTTGGATCGACATCGGCAGCGGCAGCGGCCTGCCGGCCGATTTCGGTTTCCCGATCGTGGCCGATCCGCACGACTCGGATCGCGCCTTCGTCATCCCGCTGAACTCGGATCAGGATCGCGTCACGCCAGACGGCGCCCTGCGCGTCTACGAGACCCGCGACGGCGGTCGCTCGTGGGAGCCTCTCGGCGACGGACTGCCGGAGCGGCACGCCCATGCCACCATTCTGCGGCAGGCCTTCTGCCACGACGGGGCGAAGCCGCTAGGGCTCTACTTCGGAACCCGGACCGGTGAGCTCTTCGCCTCCACCGACGACGGGCTCTCCTGGGGTCAGCTGGCGGCTCATCTGCCACCGATCCTCGCCGTGCGGTCGGCGTAGACGCCCGCCGTGGTGGCGATGGTCGACCCCTTGTTGCTGCCTCCTCCGAGGCGCCTCGAGCGGACCTCGGGCGGACTGACGATCGGCGCCAGCCTGCAGGTCGACGGCCACCCAGACGACGAGCTCGTCGAGCCGGCGCTCGGCCGACTCGAGACGGCCCTCGCGCCAAACCGCATCGAGCTCGTCCGCGGCGAGGCGGTCGGCGAGGGGGCCCGCCTCCGACTCGAGCTCGAGCCGTCGACCGAGGCCGACCCGGAGTCGTATCGCCTGCGCGTCGATCCGTCCGGCATCCGGCTCGCCGCCGCCACCGCCGCCGGGCTCTCCCACGGCCTGTCGACCCTCACCCAGTGGATCCGCATCCATCCTCCCGACAAGACGCCGCAGCGGCGACTGGCCGGTGTGGAGATCCGAGACCGGCCCGATCTGCCGCGACGTGGGGTCCTCGTCGACATCAGCCGGTGCCGCGTCCCCACCATGGAAACGCTGTTCGATCTCGTCGAGATGCTGGCGGGATGGAAGCTCAACGAGCTGCAGCTCTACACCGAGCACACCTTCGCCTACCGCGGCCACGAGACGGTCTGGGAAGACGCCAGCCCCCTCACCCCGGAGGAGGTTCGCCGCCTCGACGATTTCTGCCGCCGCCGCCACGTCGACCTGGTGCCGAATCAGAATAGCTGCGGACACCTCCACCGTTGGCTGGTCCACGAGCCGTACCGCCGCCTGGCGGAGTGTCCCGACGGGATCGAGCATCCGTTCAGCCGTCGACCCGAGCCGTTCGGCCTCTGCACGACCGATCCAGCGGCTCTCGCGCTGCTCGAAGAGCTCTACGACCAACTCCTACCCTGCTTCTCCAGCCGGCTCTTCCACGTCGGTCTCGACGAGACCATCGACCTCGGTCGGTGCCGCTCGCGGCAGGTCGCCGAGCGCCTCGGCACGGCCGAGCTCTATCGCCGCTTCCTGTGCCAGGTCCATCAGAGGGTGACGGCGCGTCGCCGTCGCATGCAGTTCTGGGGCGACATCGTCGCCGCCCAGCCGGAGCTCCTGCCGGAGCTCCCCACCGATGTCATCGTCATGGAGTGGGGCTACGAAGCCGGACACGAATTCGACACCCGGGCAGCGCGTCTCGCCGCCGCCGGGCTCGACTTCTATCTCTGCCCCGGCACCAGCAGCTGGCTGAGCTTCGCCGGCCGCCTCGAGAACGCCCGTCGCAACGTCGCCGCGGCCGCCCGCGCCGCCCAGCGCCACGGGGCGGAGGGCCTGCTGATCACCGACTGGGGCGACCAGGGGCACCTGCAACCGTTGCCGGCGAGCTTCCCAGGCCTCGCTCTGGGCGCGGCGCTGTCCTGGAGCGTCGACTCCGCCCACCGGCCCGAGACGATCGACGTCGGCGGCCTTCTGGCGACGCACCTTCTGCCAGCTCGGTCGAGCGAGCCGCGCCTGGCGGCGCACCGCCTGCTCACCCTGGCGGACCTCTACCGCCTCGCCGGCGGTCGCTCGTTCAACGCCTCGCCGCTGTTCTATCTCCTGGTACGGCCCGACCTACCACTCTCGGACCGACGTCTGGACGGTCTCCGAAGCGAGGCGCTCGAGAACTGTCTCGAGGTCTTGCGCGAGATCCCCGGCGGGGCGGACACGCCGGCCGGCGCACCGCTCGTCGATCGAGAGATCGCCTGGATGCGCGACGCTCTCGAAGCCGGTGCCAGGGTCGGTCTGGGACGCCTCGGGGCCGGCCTGGAAGGCGATCGGAGCCTCCTCGCCTCGGTCGACAGCCTGATCGCCCGCCATGCCGATCTGTGGGACGCACGCAGCCGGCCGGGAGGCCGTACCGAGTCCCTCTCCCACCTCGAGCGCGCCCGTCGACGGATCGCCCGGGAGGGATAGAATCCCCTCATGACACCCCAGCTCTCGGAGGTCTGCCTGCAGGAGCGCTTCGCCCCGGCCTCGATCTGCTTCGGGTGCGGTCCGGCCAACGCCGAAGGACTTCACGTCCGCAGTTTCACCGTCGACGAGGACAGCGACGAGGTGGTCGCTCGCTGGCGGGCGGAGCCCCGCCATCAGGCCTTCGAGGGTGTCGTCAACGGCGGCATCATCGGCACCCTGCTCGACTGCCATTCGAACTGGGCCGCGGCCTGGCACCTGAAGCGTCGCGACCGACTGACACGCCCTCCGGTCACGGTCACGGCCAGCTTCGAGGTGCGCCTCCGCAAGCCGACGCCGATCGATCGGCCGGTCGAGCTCCACGCCCGTGCCACCGCCTCGGAGGGCGCCAAGGTGCAGGTGGAGGCCGAGCTCACCAGCGGCGGCGAAGTGACTGCAACCTGCATCGGGCGCTTCGTCGCCGTGAAGCCGGATCATCCCGCCTACCACGGCTGGCCCACCGACGCGGACCCAGCCTAGCCCCGCCGACCGGAACCGATCCGATCCCGATGAAACGCGGCATCCCCCGGCTGGCAGTGGCCCGAGGGGCACGGCACGCCGAGGAGGTTCTTCTGGCGACCGTCGGCGAGCACCTCGGTGAGGACCGGAGCGCCACCTTGGCGGCCCCGATCCACGTCGTCGTACCGTCCCGGAGCCTGCGGTTACACGTCATGCGACGACTGGTCGAAGCCGAAGACCGGGCGGTGCTCGGCGTGCGCTGTCATACCCACTTCGGCCTCGCGCTGCGCATCCTGGACGCCCTCGGCACCGTCGCGCCGCGTGGACTCGATCTGTTCCCCATCCTGGCGCGCCGTTTCGCCAGGCGCGAAGAGGACCTGACCCGCGCCCTCGACCATCTCAGAGAGGGCTACAGCGGTATCCTGCCGGCGGTGCGGGATCTGCTCGACGCCGGATTCGACCCGGCTCATCTCTCGGCCGTCGAGGAGGCGCTGGAGGAGGACCG
>JAWVZD010000287.1:0-4137 GCA_033722395.1 Thermoanaerobaculia bacterium
CGGCCAGAACCGTGGTGTTCGAGGGCATCACCAAGGAGGATTTCGAGCGCCATTATCTGCCGGTCTGCCGGGCGATCGAGAGCGACAATCGCCTGGGCAAAGCGGCCTTCTGGGCGGCCGGCGAGCTGCAGGAGCGTCGATTCGCGCGCCGAGCCCTCGTCCGGATGACGGAGCGCGAACAGCAAGGCCGAGCCGAGCTGCGCATGAGCCGCGTGCTGTGGGACCTGTTCACCGGCAGCGCACCCTACCGCGAGATTTTGACCGTGTCGGTCCATCCGGTCTTCGTGGCCCGGCTGATGTGGCATCTGGCGGTGGCACTGGTGGCGCCGCGGCGGAGAGGAGCACCGGCTTGATATTTCGCCGGCGATCGGGAGCGGTGGGGTCGGGAGGTCTCGGGCGGCTCTACCAGGACGGCGAGGCGATCGTGCGCCAGGGCGAGATCGGCAGCTCGATGTTCGTCATTCAGGCGGGACGGGTCGGTATCAACGTCGAATCCGAACAGGGCTCGAAGCTGTTGCGCCATCTCGGGCCAGGCGACTGCTTCGGCGAGCTCGCCCTGTTCGACGAGGACGTACGCTCCGCCACCGTGCGAGCGGAGGGTGATGCCAGGGTCCTGACACTCGACAAGCGAACCCTGCTGAGGAGGTTCTACGAGGATCCTTCGCTCGCCTACAGGGTGGTCAAGACGCTCGCCACTCGGGTCCGCCAGCTCACCGACGAGCTCACCGAAGCCCGCAGAGCGTCGGCGGTCGAGCAGGAAGAGCGAGACGGCGTGGGGTAGCGAGCGGGGTGTCGAAGCGGGGTCGATCCCCCGTTCTGGCGGGGTCGGACGATGGTCAGGTCGCGCTGCCCCGCCAGCTGCGCCAGGTCAGGACGGCCAGGGTGAGCACCGTCAGCGGGACGAGGAAGCCGCCCAGGGCCAAGGTGACGGTGCGCAGCCCCGGACTGCCCGAGGCGGCCAGGAAGAGCACCGCGACATAGGCTGCGTAATAGCCCAGGAAGACGCCGCCCTCCCAACGATCGATCCGGTAGCCGGTGAAGAAGATCGGCAGGCAGGCGACGGCGACGGCGAGCATCACCGGGATGTCGAAGCGCAGTGCCGACGGGCTGACCGCGATTCCACCGGGTGCCATCACCGTGGTGATCCCCAGCACCGCCAGGATGTTGAAGATGTTCGAGCCGACGACGTTGCCGACCGCCAGGTCGCGCTCGTCGCGCAGGGCGGCGATGATCGATGTGGCGACCTCCGGCAGAGAGGTGCCCGCCGCCACCAGCGTCAAACCGATCAACAGCTCGCTCACCTCCAGGGCTCGTGCCAGAGCGACCGCGGCGTCGATCGCCCACTCGGCGCCGAGGACGAGCAGGCCCAGCCCGCTGCCGACGAGAAGGAGGCTCCATAGCGGTCGAGTCCCGTCTGGGTCCGGCGGGCTCTCCTCGGAGGGCCGTGGCGGATCGCGTCGGACCGATCGGATCTGCAGGAGCGTATAACCCACCAACCCGGCGACGAGAAGCCAGCCTTCGGGCCGGCCGAGTCGCCCGTCCAGACCGAGCCCGAGCGGAACGAGGCTCACCCCGATCATGATCGGAACCTCGCGTCGCACCATGCTGCGCTCGACGACGAGTGGCTTGAGCAGGGCCGAGAGGCCTAGGATCAGGAGAACGTTGAAGACGTTCGACCCGACGACGTTGCCGAGCGCGAGATCGGCCTGCTGGCGCAACGCCGAGCGCACGCTCACCGCGAGCTCGGGGGCGCTGGTGCCGAAGGCGACCACTGTGAGGCCGATGACCAGCGGTGGGATGCGGAGGCGTCGCGCCAGCGCCGAGGCGCCGCGCACCAGGAGCTCCCCACCGGCGATGAGCAGGGCGAGCCCGGCGCCGAGAGTGATCAGAGTGGCGGTCATCGGACGGTCTCGCTCAGAAAGGCCAGAAGTAGGGGATCAGCAGCGTCGCCAGCAGCCAGAAGGCGATATTGAGCGGCGCCCCGAACTTGGTGTAGTCGAGGAAATGATAACCGCCCGGTCCGTAGACCATCAGATTCGTCTGATACCCGACCGGGGTCATGAACTCGGCCGAGGCGGCGAAGCAGACCGCCATCAGGAGCGGCCGGGCGTCGACTCCCAGGGTGCCCGCCAGGGCGATGGCGATCGGCGAGAGCACGATGGCGGCGGCGGCGTTCGAGACGATCTGGGTCAGCAGCGAGGTGGTCAGATAGAGAAGGGAGAGGGTGGCGAGCGCCGGCGCGATCGGCAGCATCTCCGAGGCCGTGATCAGCCCCGAGGCGATGAAGTCGGCCGTACCGGTGTCGATCAGCGCTTGGCCGACGGGGACGAAGGCGGCGATCAGGAAGATGACGCTCCACTGGATCGAGTCGTACGCCTCGCGCGGTGTGATCACCCGCACCACCAGCAGCAGGATCACCCCGAGGAGCGCGCCGCCGGCGATCTCGATGACGCCGAAGGCCGCCAGGCCGACGACCACCGGCAGCACCAGCAGCACCAGCCACCACATTCGTTGCCTTCCCAGCTTGACGGGTAGCTCGGTCAGTACGATGACGTCTTCGGAGCGCCGCAGCTCGTCCAGGCGGTCCTTCGGCACCAGGGTGAGCAGGGCGTCCCAGGTCATGAGAGCGGTGCGCGCCACCTTCTCGCGCAGCGTCTCGCCGTGCCGGCGGACCGCCATGACGAAGCCGCCGAAACGGCGCCGGAAGTCGGCTTCGCCGAGCGTCCGCCCGACCAAGCTGCTGTCCGGCTTGATGAGCATCTCGGCCGCCACCAAGCCTTCGCTGGTGAGCTCCTCCTCCGATAGCTTCACCTCGGGTAAGAGCGAGACGTCGTGCTCGCGCTTGAGTCGCATCAGCTCGTCGACCGGAGCTTGCAGGACGAGGAGGTCGCCGGCCACCAGCGGCACCGTGCCGACCGCCTCGACGAGATGCTGATCGCCACGGATGATCGACAGCACGTTGATGTCGAAGCGCTCGCCGATACCGGCGTCGCGTGGCGACTGACCGACGAGTGACGATTCCTCCGGCACCTCGATCTCGGTCAGATACGGCCCGAGGCCGTAGCTGCGGGTGAGATCGCCCGGCCGCACACGCTCGGGCAGCAGCCGGGGACCGAAGAGGAGGACATAGGTGAGGCCGAAGAGGAGGAAGACCGATCCGAGCTGCGAGAACTCGAACATGCCGAACGGCGCCTGCCCCGCCTCCTCGGCGATCGCGCTCACCAGCAGATTGGTCGAGGTGCCGATCAGGGTGAGCGTGCCGCCGAAGATCGAGGCATAGGACAACGGCAGCAGGATGCGGCTCGGGCTCAGCCCGAGCTTCGACGACAGATCGAGCACCAGCGGGATGAAGATGGCCACGATGGCGGTGTTGTTGAGGAAGCCGGAGAGGACGCTCACCAGGGCCATCAGAACGGCGATTCCCAGCCAGTGGCGGTTCGCCGCCCATTGCCCGAGCCGATCGGCGACGTACTCCAGCAGGCCGGTCTTGGTGAGGGCGTGGCTCAGCACGAAGAGCGAGCCGATCGCCACCACCGCTTTGTTGCTGAATCCGACTACCGCCTCGTCGACGCTGATCGTGCCGCTGGCGACGAGCACTGCGAGGACGAGGAAGGCGGTCACCTCGATCGGCAGCAGCTCGGTCGCGAAGAGGACCAGGCAGCCGACGAGCAGCGCCAGCATCAGGACGATCTCGATCGTCATCGGGCGGAGTTTAAACGACTTGCGAGGTCGGCCGCGGCAACCGACTTCGGCACGGTGCGGGTCTCGGGTCTCCTCGGGTCGTCGATCCCGGCGCCGGCTGGCGCACGAGCTCGCCCGAGCGCAGCCGCTTACTGCTCGTTGAGCGACCAGTCGTAGTCGAGGAACGAGATGTCGGGCTCGTGCCCGGCGGCGAGATCGGCCGCCAGGTCGTCGCGGTATCGCGCCACGTAGGCCAAGACCGACCCGGCCACCTGCTCGAAGTCGCCGCCGTACCAGTCATAGAGTCGCGTCAGGTGGATGACCTCGGCGCCGCGCTCGTAGCGCACCCAGCGCTCGTTCGAGTGGGTGAAGCGGGTCTGCTCCTCGAGCTGCTCCTCGAGCGCCGCACCGGTATAGGCCTCCTGCCGCAGCACGGGGCAACCGATGGCGGCGCAG
>JAWVZD010000288.1:0-4137 GCA_033722395.1 Thermoanaerobaculia bacterium
CGGTGATCGCGGCGACGGTGCCTCGGTCGGATCGTCGTCCACCGCGTCGGTCTCTTCGGAGGTCTCGTCGGCAGATCCGGTCTCGTCCGAACCCACGGCGGTGTCGAGCGCTACCGGCTGTTCCACGGCGGGCTCGTCGGAGACCTCCGACTCGACTCCCTCGACCGATTCGCCGGTGAGCGTCGCGGTGACCGCTTCCGCAGCCTCGTCGGCGCTCGCGTCGGCGGTAGAGGTGCGCTCGTCTTCCGACTCCTGGAAGGCGCGACTCAGAGCGGCCATGAAGTCCTGATCCGCCATCGTGCTGGGGGCCTCCTCGGCCTCCGGCTCGACCGCCGCCTCGAGCTGAGCCTGGGCCCACTCGAGCAGATTCTCGGCCGTCTTGGGACCGACGCCTTCGACCTCCGAGAGGTCCTCGACGGTGGCGCCCTTCAAGGCCGTGAGGTCGGCGTACCCGGCGGCCTCGAGGGCCTCGGCGGTCTTCGGTCCGACGCCCGGCGCCTCGCTCAGGTCGACCGTGACGGGCTCGTCGACCGACGACTGGAGCATCCGGGCCAGCGCGTCGGTGACCTCGTCCTTGACGTCGCTCTCGCTCTTGATGTCGATGCGCGCTCCCAACAGCTCGGAGGCCAGGCGGACGTTCTGCCCCCGCTTGCCGATGGCGAGCGAGAGCTGCTCGTCCTCGACGATGACGTCGAGGTGCGGCTCCTCACCGTGGTGGGTCACCGACACACGAGTGATGCGCGCCGGGGCCAGCGCGCTCTGCGCCAGCGTCACCAGGTCTTCGCTGTGCTCGATGATGTCGATCTTCTCGCCGCGCAGCTCGCGGATGATCGACTGCACGCGAGAGCCCTTCATACCGACGCAGGCACCGACCGGATCGACGTCGCGCTCGCGGCTGTAGACCGCCACTTTGGCGCGCTCGCCCGGGGCGCGCACCGCCGCCTTGATCTGCACCGTGCCGTCGTAGATTTCCGGCACCTCCATCTCGAACAGCTTGACCAGGAGGCGCGGGTCGGTTCGCGACAGGATGATCTGTGCCCCCTTGGGTTGCTTGTGGACGTCGACGATGACGGCACGGATCCGCTCGCCCTGGCTGTAGCGCTCGTGGCGAGCCTGCTCTGAGCGCGGCACGGCAGCCTCGGTACGGCCGAGGTCGACGATGATCTCGCCGCGCTCGAAACGCTTCACGGTGCCGTTGACGACCTCGCCCACCCGGTCGATGTACTCGTCGTAGACCTTCTCGCGCTCGGCCTCGCGGATGCGCTGGTAGAGCACCTGTTTGGCCGACTGGGCAGCGATCCGGCCGAGACCCTCGGTCGAGACGGGCATGTGGCTCTCGTCGCCGATCTCGGCTTCGGGATCGTGATCGCGCGCCTCTTCGAGCGTCCATTCGGCGAGCGGGTCCTCGACCTCTTCGACCACCTGCTTGACGATGAAGGCCTCGAAAATCCCGGTCTCCGGGTCGAAGGTCGAGCCCACCGGTTCCTTGATGTGGTGCTGCTTCTTGGCGGCGGATGCCATGGCGTCCTCGAGCGCCGCGATCCAGCGATCGATGTCGATCTCTTTCTCGTAAGCGACCTGCTGCAGGACGTCCTTGAGAGCGGCCACGGGTATCTGTGCTTGAGCCATCGTCGTTCTCTTCCTCTCGGCGGCACCACGGTAGTGCCGTCTAGATCTCTATTTCGAGCCTCGCTTCCGAGACCTCGGCGAGCGGGATCCGCAGGTCGTCGCCCCCGTCGAGCGTCAGCACGACCTGTTCGTGCCCGGCCTCCGGGCCGGGCTCTACGGCGCTCAGCCGACCGCGGTCGGTGCGCTTTCCCCGCTCGGGGTCGCGCCAGGTGAGACGGGCCCGGCGCCCGGCGAAGCGCACGTAGTCGTCCGCACCGTACAGCTTGCGGTCGAGGCCCGGAGAGCTCACCTCCAGGATGTAGCGATCGGGTCCGAAGTCGGAGGCGTCCAGAAACGCCGAGATCTTCTTCGACACCGTCTCGCAGTCGCTGAGGGTGATCCCTTCCGGGCGATCGAGTACGATCTGCAGTCGATCGCC
Source organism: Thermoanaerobaculia bacterium (assembly GCA_033722395.1). Taxonomy (GTDB): domain Bacteria; phylum Acidobacteriota; class Thermoanaerobaculia; order Multivoradales; family JAHEKO01; genus JAWVZD01. The sequence continues at coordinate 2,048 of JAWVZD010000288.1, forward strand.
GTGAAAGGCGGCCTCGACCACCGAGCAGCCGGAGCCCTCGGCGGCTGCTTCGACGCCTTCGCGAATCTCTGGATCGATCGGCTTTGCCATGTCGTTTCGTCGGTGCTGTGGTCGGGCCAAAAAAAAGAAGTGGGCTGCCGCCCACTCCCGAGACACGACCACCACCGACTGACAGCGCAAGTATAGACTATCGGCGCGGCGGCAGCAAGTTTCGACGCCCGAGCGAACGAGCTGTCACCGACCCCGTCCGATGGCAGCTCGGCGATGCCAGATTGGCGCCCATCCGGGCGTTTGCCGGGCAGCGCGTCCCGATCCGCCGGCCGAGAGTTGGCAAGGTGCTTGCTTCGACAGTGCGGTAGAGTCAAGTCACGGCAAACTGGATACGGACAACGGGAGTTAGGCAGACAACGATGAACCGACAGACATATCGCCCCATCGTCACCGTCTCGGCGATAGCCGCAGCGGTCGCCTTCGGCATGGTGATCGCCGGCTCGCTGGGACTCACTGTGCCGAGCGACTCGGCGCCAGCGGCTCAGGAACAACCGGTGCGTGTACCGCAAGAGGTCTCGGCCCCGATCCAGGCCGGCCTGCCGGGATTCGCCGACCTCGCCGAGGCCGTGTCGCCGGCGGTCGTCTCGATCGGTGCCACCACCATCGAAGAGGAGGGTGGTCGGGAGCGACCCGACCCGTTCGAGTTCTTTTTCGGGCCGCGCGAGCGACCGCAGGATCCGCGCGAACCGCGCCGTTCCGATTCGGGTGGCAGCGGCTTCGTGGTCAGCTCCGACGGGCTCGTGGTGACGAACAACCACGTCATCGACGGCGCCACTTCGGTGCGCGTGCTGATGGACGGTCGCGAGTATCCGGCCGAGATCAAGGGAATCGATCCGGCGACCGACCTGGCGCTGCTGAAGATCGACGTCGAGGAGCCGCTACCCTTTCTGGCGCTCGGCGACAGCGAGGACTTGCGCGTCGGCGACTGGGTGATGGCGATCGGCAGTCCGTTCCGGCTCGAGAACTCGGTCACCGTCGGGGTGGTCAGCGCCAAGGGCCGCCAGATCAACATCTCCCAGCAGACCAGCTCGTTCGAGAACTTCATCCAGACCGACGCGGCGATCAACTTCGGTAACTCCGGCGGACCTCTCGTCAATCTTCGCGGAGAGGTCGTCGGCATCAATACGGCGATCAACTGGGGCTCGGAGAACATCGGCTTCGCGGTGCCGGTGAACGTGCTACGGCAGATCCTGCCGCAGCTGCGAGACGAAGGTCGCGTCAGGCGCGGTTACCTGGGCGTCGGCATCGAGGACATCGATTACGAGGCCGCCGAGGCCTTCGGGCTCGACGAGGCGACCGGCGTGCTGATCAACAGCGTGCAGCCGGACACGCCGGCGAGTCGTGCGGATCTGCGCGTGGGCGACATCATTCTGAGCGTCGACGGACGGCGCGTCGAGGATACTCGCGCACTGATCGACTACGTGTCGTCTCAGGGACCCGATAGCGAGATCCGGCTGGAGTTGCTGCGCGGCGGCGAGCGCATCACCAAGCAGGTCGAGCTGATGGAGCGCCCGGGAGTCGACGCCGAGCTGGTGCCCTCCGAGGGTGAGGACGACGGCGGTATCGAGTGGCTGGGTCTGCAGTATCAGGACCTGACACCGGGTACCAGAGCCGAGGCCGGCATCCCCGACGACGTCGAAGGTGTGTTGATCACCGCTGTCGATCCGACCAGCCCGTTCTACGACGAAGGAGTTCGCGCCCGCGTCGCCCTGCACGTGATCACCGAGGTCAACGGTCAGCCGGTCGACGGTGTCGAGAGCTTCGAGCAAATCGTCCGCTCGGCCGAGTCGGGCTCGCGCCTGAGGGTCTACATCCGCCGATTCGGGCGCGGCGGTGAAGGTCCGCCGTTGTTCGTCTTCCCACGGGTGCCGTAGCGCGACCGTAGGACGGTTCCTGGACGGCCGGCCTCCGCGGCGGCCGGCCGTTTCGTTTCCCGGGCGATGCAGCCTACCCCCGAGGCGGTGGATCGAGGCGATAGACTGGGGCGCATGAACGGTCGGGCGAAGAGGAACCGGATGGATGGCTGAGTCGACGAATTC
>JAWVZD010000289.1:0-4114 GCA_033722395.1 Thermoanaerobaculia bacterium
CTCCCACTGCGAAGAGGTCGCGCTCGAGCCCGACCTCGCCGGATCGGTCCTCGAATGTCTCGCCGCCGGCGACGATCCGGTCCGAGCTCTGGCTTTCGTCGAGGCGATGCCGGCGCAGCTGCGCCGCACCTCCAAGGTCCGCAAGACCGAGCGCCAGCTGGCGCGGCGTGTGGAGGCGCTCGAGCGCGCGGCGCGCCTCGCGGCCGAAGAGGACGTTGAACCGTCGGACGAAGCGACTCCCAGCGCGACGACTCCCACCGAGCCACCCATCGAAGGGCCGCGGGAGGCCTACCCCGAATCGGGCGCAGAGGAATCGAGCGCGGAGGAATCGAGCGCGGCCGAGGCGTGCGCCGGTTTCCGTCGCGCCGCACTCTCCCGACGCTGCGCCGAGGCCCTGGCGAGCCTAGAGCTCTGCCGCGCCGCCGCCGAAGAGCCGGAGGTGGCGGAGCGTATCGCCAAGTGCCTGGCCGACGCCGACCGCTGGGCCGATGTGGCACAGTTCGTGGCCGAGCTTCCGCCGCAGGTCGGCGGGCGACCCAAGCTGCGCAAGCTCGGGCGTCGCGCCGCCGAGCGGACTCCCGCGCCCGCCGGAGATCCCGCTCCGCTCGAAGATCCCACACCGCCCGAGACTCCGGGCGACGACGAGGGCATTCCCAATCCCGATGACGAGCCAGCGGCCGGCGAGTCGCCCCCCTCGTCCGCCGAGCGCACGACCTCGGAGAGCGCGGCCACTCGGCCCCCCACGGAGCCGGACGCCGGCACCCTCGAAGCGGTCCGTCGACGGCTCGCCGAGGCGCGCACCGCCGAGGCGCTCGACGCGGCGGTGCGAGCCGCCTTCCAGCTCGCTGGGCGGTTCCCGCAATCGGCCGCCGTGCACCTGGTGGCCGCCGAAGCGGCCTATCGAGCTGCGTTGTGGGAGCAGGCGGTGCGGTTCTTCGAGCTCGCCGGCGACATCGCGGACGATCGGCCGCTGCTGCTCTTCTACCGCGCCGTGAGTCTCTACGAAGTCGGGCGCGCTCGGGCCGCTCTGCCCTACCTCGAGCGCTCGCTGCCGAAGCTCAGGAAGACGCCGTTCGTCGAAGCGTACGCCGACATGATCCGGCGTGCCGCTCGCGATTGACCCGACGGCCCCCTGTCGCTTGACACCCCACCATAGGCAGCAATACAGTCTGAAACTGAATTGGCGCGTTGCGAGGCGAGTCTCGCCTCGAGGGAGGAGGTCGTACGTGAAGGGAAAGTCTATTCTCATCGGGCTGGTCGTCGTGCTGCTGGGGGCTCCGCTGGTGGCGCAGACGGTCTCGGTCGATGACCTGGCGTGCGTCCCGCTCCAGCCGCACGACAACAACAAGAATCACGCCCTCGTCACTGCCGAGGTCGATCCCGACCAGGCCGGCAACGAGGTGCGTCTCTACTTCCGTCGCCTCGACCCCGAGGTGGAGGACTTCTACTACAGCATCATGCAGGCGGAAGGAAACGGCGACTACTGGGGGGTCCTGCCCGACCCGGAGGATCAGTCGCTCAGCCGCACCGATCCGGCCTGGTGGAAGGCCAAGGAGGCCGCCGACGACCGTGACCCGAGCGGCGATCTCGACGCCGAGGTCATCCGCGAGCGCGCCCAGGTCGGCCGCCAGGAGGCGCGCGACTGGCTCGAGGCCCTGAGCGAGTCCGACCTGCGGGTCTGGCTGGCGGATCAGAAGAGCGAGCCGGTGGAGTACTTCGTCGCGGTCTACAACGCCGCCGGCACTCGGGTCGCCGAATCCGACATGAAGATCGCCTCGGTGCGCGAGGACTGTCGCGTCAGCCTGACGCCCGAGCAGATGGGCGAGGCGCACAACCAGACCATCGGTGAGACCGCCGCGTGGCAGAACAACCTGGCCCTCTATCACTGGGAGTGCGATCACATCGTCACTCGAATCAACTACTCCGGTGTCAAGGAAGAGGACGCGGTCTGCCGCGCCTGTGTCGTCGCGACGATCCCCTTCTGGATCCCTTCGACCGCCGCCGCGTCGGCTCTGGCCGGCGTGGTGCTCTGCACCAGCGAGACCGGCACCTGCGAGGAGGAGGGGTCTCCTTCCGAGCCCTGATCGACTAAACTACCTGGAATAAGGAACTTCGGGCCGGGCACCGGATGAGGAGTCCGGCCCGTTCTGTTTGCCGGCGGCGCGGAGGTCGCGGAGCGCTCGGCGGGTCGCGACGACCGTGCCACGGTGACCGTCCCTCGGTCCGCGGAGGCCGACGGCAGAGATGACCGACCACGCCAGCCAGCTCGCTCGACGCTTCGCCCGACGCGAGGCGCTCGTCGGTGTCATCGGGCTCGGCTACGTCGGGCTGCCGCTGGCCCTCACCTTCTCGGAAGCCGGACATCGCGTCCTGGGCTTCGACACCGACCGCCAGAAGGTGGCCGAGATCGAGGCCCAGCGCTGCTATATCGGGCATCTCGACGCCGAGCGGGTGCGCCACGCGGTCTCCGGCGATCGCCTCCGAGCGACCGCCGACTTCGACCGGCTCGCCGAGCCCGACGCCCTGATCGTCTGCGTGCCGACGCCGCTCGACGAAGAGGACGAGCCGGACCTCGGCTACGTGGTCGCCACCGCCGAGTCGATCGCCGCCACCCTCAGGCCCGGCCAGCTGGTGATCCTCGAGTCGACCACCTACCCGGGCACCTCGGAGGAGATCGTGCTGCCGCGCCTCACCGCCACCGGCGCGCGCTGCGGCGCCGACTTCTTCCTCGCCTACTCGCCGGAGCGCGAGGATCCGGGCAACCCGACCTTCTCGACCGGCTCGATCCCCAAGGTGGTGGGGGGCGCCGATCCGGTGTCGGGCGACCTCGCCGAGGCGCTCTACGAAACGGTCGTGCCGCGCGTCGTCCGGGTCTCCTCGACCGGCGCCGCCGAGGCGACGAAGCTGACCGAGAACATCTTCCGGGCCGTCAACATCGCGCTGGTCAACGAGCTCAAGATGGTCTACGAGACCCTCGGCATCGACATCTGGGAGGTGCTCGACGCCGCCGAGACCAAACCGTTCGGCTTCATGCGCTTCGATCCGGGACCGGGCTGGGGCGGCCACTGCATCCCGATCGATCCGATCTATCTGGCCTCGCGGGCGCGGCGGCGCGGCGCCCAGGCGCGCTTCATCGAGCTGGCGGCGGAGATCAACCTCGAGATGCCCGACTGGGTGGTCGACAAGCTGGCCGACCGCCTCGGCCAGAGCGGCCGGTCGCTCGACGGCGCCCGTGTGCTCCTGCTCGGAATCGCCTACAAGCGCGACGTCGCGGATCCGCGCGAATCGCCCGCCTTCGAGCTCATCGACCGCCTGCTCACCCGCGGGGCCGAGGTCGAGTACCACGACCCCCACATCCCCGTCGCCCCGGCGATGCGCTCCTGGCCCGACCTGCCGCCGCTCGCCTCGGTCGAGCTCACGCCGGAGCGCCTCGAAGAGGCCGACGCGGTCCTGATCGCGACCGACCACTCCGCCGTCGACTACGAGATGGTGGCGCGCCACGCCCGCCTGGTCGTCGACACCCGCGGCGTGCTGCGCACGCTGACCGACAAGCTGCTCTCGGCATGAGCGCGCCGACCGATCTCGCCCGCTGGTTCGCGATCGAGCACCGCCAGCCGCTGGTGATCGCCGAGATCGCCCAGGCGCACGACGGCAGCCTGGGGACGGCGCACGCCATGATCGACGCGGCGGCCGCCGCCGGTGCCGACGGGGTCAAGTTCCAGACCCATATCGCCGACGCCGAGTCGACGCCGTCCGAGCCGTGGCGAGTGCGCTTCTCCGAGCAGGACGAGACGCGCTACGACTACTGGAAGCGGATGGAGTTCTCGGCCGACCAGTGGGACTCGCTGCGCCGGCACGCCGAGCGCGCCGGCCTCGCCTTCCTGAGCTCACCGTTCTCGCTCCGGGCGGTCGAGCTCCTCGAGTCGATCGGCCTGCGGGCCTGGAAGGTCGCCTCCGGCGAGCTCGCCAGCGACGACCTGCTGACGGCGATCGCCGCCACCGGCAAACCGGTGCTGCTGTCGACCGGTATGAGCCCGCTCGCCGAGATCGACCGAGCCGTCGAGGTGCTGCGGCGAAGCGACGCACCACTGGCGGTCCTGCAGTGCACCTCGAA
>JAWVZD010000290.1:0-4111 GCA_033722395.1 Thermoanaerobaculia bacterium
AGGCATCCTCTCCTGGCAGGAGGTCCAGTCGGTGAGCGACGAGACACCGCCGCCGGGTACCTACGAGGTGCCGGAGGGGTACAGCGAGGGCGACTAGGTGCGGAGGGCGCGCACCGCGGCTCGAGCGCGTCGGGGATCGATCGCCGGTCGAGGGAGCGAGCCGCCTCGGCGGCTGGAAGAGCGCTCCGGGACCGGGCGCTTCCCTACCCCAGTTCCTGCCGGAGCAGCGCCTTGCCTTTCATCCAGTCGCGTTGCACGGTGCGCACCGAGACAGCCAGGGCGCGGGCCGTCTCCTCCTCGGAGAGACCGGCGAAGTAGCGGCACTCGAAGACCCGGATCAGACGCTCGTTCAGCGTGCTGAGCTTGTGGAGCGCCTGGTCGATGGCGACCAGCATCTCGGCCTGCTCGGCGATGCTCAGCTCGACGCTGTCGAGCGAGAGGGGACGCTTGCCGCCGCCCCGCTTCGCCGCCGTCCGTTTGCGGGCGAAGTCGATGATGATCTGGCGCATCGCTCGTGCGGCGATGGCGAAGAAATGATCGCGATCCTCGACCTCGATCCGGGTTTGGTCGACCAGCTTCAGATAGGCCTCGTGCACCAACGCGGTGGTGTTCAAGGTGTCCTGTCGCCGGTGACGGGCCAGTTGGCGATGGGCGATCTTTCGCAGGTCCTCGTAGACCAACGGCACGAGCTGCTCGAAGGCGTCGGGGTCTCCCTCTCGATGCGCGATCAGGAGCTCGGTGATCTGACCCTGGTCTGCGGTGTCGCTCATGTGGGACGAATCGGCAGTCTATCCGGACTCGGATTGCAGATGATCGAGAAGCGCCTGCGCCTCGACGAGTCGAGGATGGTCCGGGGGCAGCCGGGACTCGAGGACCGGAAGATGGATCGTTGCCAGCCGGCGCGCCCGGCCGCTCTCGTCTCGGAGCTCGAGAGCGGCGGCCAGCGCCAGAGCTGCGGAGGCGACCTTCCAGCTGTCGGCAGGCAGGAGGTCCTCGAAGATGGCGAAAGCCTCCTCGAGATGCGGCACGGCTTCGTCGCTCGCCCCCCGGTCGACGAGAGTGCCTCCCAGAACCAGTAGCGTGTCGGCCAGCCGGGCCGGCCGCGCCGGCAGGCGGCGCTGCACTGCGAGAGCTGAGCGGGCCAGCCTTTCGGCCTCGACCCGGTCTCCGGAGCGGCGCAGGCACTCCGCCAGCAGGCACTGCAGCCGCGCCGTGGCCAGGTGCTCCTCGCCGAGCTGGTCGCGGAACCGCGCCAGAGCGGTGCGGTAGATCGGCTCGGCCTCTTCGGGACGACCCAGCTCGGTGAGCAGCGAGGCGAGGTTGACCTCGGCGGCGATACGCCGGAAATCCTCCTCCGGTGAGTGGGCTCGGCGCATCTCGACGGCGCGACGGATCGGCCTCTCGGCGCTCTCGAAGTCTCCTTTGTCCATCAGCAGTCGGCCGAGGCTGGTCAGTGCGTCGGCCAGGTTCGGGCTGTCCGGTCCCAGGGCCTTCTCCTTGGCCGCCAGGGCCTGCCGGTGGAGGCTCTCGGCGCGCTCGTAGTCGCCGAGGTTGTGCAGCCGGATGGCCAGGTTGGCCCGCATCGAGGTGGTGAAGGGATGCTCCGGACCGTAGGTCCGGTCGGCGAGCTCGATCGCCTCTCCGAGCAGCTCGATCGACTCCTCGCGCCGCCCCGTGGCGTCGAGAACGTTGGAGAGGTTGCTCATCTCGGCGGCGACGAAAGCGGTGGGTTCACCGCTCGGACGGCGGGCGATGCGCAGCGCCTCGCGGTGGAGCCGCTCGGCCTCGTCGTAGTCGCCCCGGTCGGCGGCGGCGAGCGCCGTCACTTGGAGAAGCTGGGCGAGCTCCTCGCTTTCCTCGCCGAGCTCGCGGCGGAAGATCTCCAATGCCAGCTGCCGCAGGGAGGCCGCCTCGTCGCGCTCTCCCGACTTCCAGAGGGCGCTGGCCAGGCTCGCCATCGATCGAGCCGCCTCCAACGACTCCGGACCGAAGTGTCGTCGCCGCTCGGCCAGCGCCAATCGATGGACCTCCGCCGCCTCGTCGAACTCGTAGTGGCTGTCGAAGGCACTTCCGAGAAGTCCGAGCAGCTCGCTGCGGGTGGCGGGGTCGTCCGACAGCTCGGTCTGGACCCGCTCGACACCCCGCTCCAGGAGCTCGATCACCGACATCTCCCGGCCGACCTCCTCTTCGAACGGGTTCGCCTCCTCGAACAGTCCGGCCAGTACCGCCGCCGTCCTCCGAGCCCGCTCGGCCTCCGCCTCGGCGCGCTGTGCCTGCCAGACGACGCCGCCGATACCGAGTCCTATCGATAGGAGGAGGAGGGCGGAGAGGGCGACACCGAGACGGTGGCGACCGACGAACTTCGCGGCGGCGTAGCCCCAGGTGCGGCGGCGTGCCTCGACGGGGTGGCCGTTGAGAAACCGCCGGATGTCGTCGGCCAGCCGGTCGGCGGTCGAGTAGCGTCGCCCGGGCTCTTTGGCGAGCGCCTTGAGCGTGATGTTGTCCAGATCGCCGACGATCCGGGCCCGCCGGCCCCGGCCTTTCGCCATTCTCTCGCTGGGTGGTGGTGGGTCGTCGAAGCGCACGACCGACTCGGCCTCTCCTGCGGAAAGCCCGTCCAACTCGTACGGCGGGTTCTCGGCCAGCAGGGTGTAGAGGAGCACCCCCAGCGAGTAGACGTCGCTGGCGGTCGAGACGGCCTGGTTGGCGATCTGCTCGGGAGAGGCGTACTGCGGGGTGCGTGGCTGAAAGCGGGTCGCCGCGGTGCCGGGGTCGCTCGCCGGATCGAGCAGCTTGGCGATGCCGAAGTCGAGCAGCTTCACCTGCCCTTCGGAGGTGACGAGAATATTCGACGGCTTGAGGTCGCGGTGGATGACGAGATTCCGATGCGCGTACTGCACCGCCTCGCAGACATCGAGAAAGAGCTCGAGGCGCGCCTCGATACCCAGCGCTTCGTCGTCGCAGTAGCGATCGATCGGACGGCCGTCGACGTACTCCATGACCAGGTACGGCAGGCCTTCGTCGCTGACCTGCCCGTCGATGAGCCGGGCGATTCCCGGATGCTCGAGAGTGGCGAGTATCTGGCGCTCGGCCAGGAAGCGCCGCTCGATCTCGCCGCCGAGGACGTGCTGCGGAACGAGCTTGATGGCGACCTCCTTCTCGAACTGGCGATCCACCCGCTTCGCCAGGTAGACGACTCCCATGCCGCCCCGACCGATCGGCTCGATGAGCTCGTACGGACCGAGGGTGTGTCCGGTGAGACGTGCCTCCGAGTCGGTGTCGATCTCCTTCTCCAGCTCCGCGAGTAGATCGGAGGCCCCTTCCTCCAGAGGGGAGTCGAGGAAGTCGGAGCGCTCGGTCGCGGCGAGAAGCTCGACGAGCTCCCGGTGCATCGGCGCATCGTCGCCGGCGAGCTCCGCCAGGAGCTCGGCGCGCCGATCCTTGTCTGCGTCGAGCAGTCTATCGAGCGCCGCCTCGAGGCGCTCCCATCGGGAGGCCGAAGGACCGGATTCGGGAGACACCTCCCTATGCTAACGAAGATTCGTCTCCGGCTCGGAGAGCGATCCTCGGCCGCGCGACTCGGAGGCCGCGGTTCTGTGCGAACCCTGCGGAAACCGCTCGGGCTACAATGGGCCCGTGCCCTACGACGAAGAGCTCGCCGACCGTATCCGCAAGGCCCTCTCGCGGCGCCGCGGGATCACCGAGAAGAAGATGTTCGGTGGGGTCACCTTCATGGTCAACGGCAACATGGCCTGCGGGGTGACGGGCGACTCGCTCGTCGTGAGGGTAGGCCGCGAAGGCTACGTCGCCGCCCTGTCGGAACCCAACTGCCGCGAGTTCGATCTCACCGGTCGCCCACTCAAAGGCATCGTCCTCGTCGACCCTGCCGGCGTCACCTCCCCGGGCGACCTCCGAGCCTGGGTCGAACGGGGATACCGCTACGCGCGGTCTCTGCCCGAAAAGTAGTCGTAGGTCGTGGACGACGGGTAGTTAATGCTCGGTGTGGTCGACCCGCTGAACTTCGTGACCGTGACGGACGTAATGACGATGGACGGGAACGCCACCGGTCACTGAACCTTGATCTGACCCTCGGTGATGGTGCCCGAGACTC
>JAWVZD010000291.1:0-4110 GCA_033722395.1 Thermoanaerobaculia bacterium
ACCGTCAACGAGGTGCTGACGGTCGGGCGCCAGGAGATCGCCGATCTCGTCGAGCAGAGGATCCAGGCGCTGTGCGAGGAGTACGAGACCGGCATCGCCATCGACCAGGTGGTGCTGCAGGACGTCAATCCCCCCGACGCGGTCAAGGACTCGTTCAACGAGGTCAACCGGGCGCAGCAGGAGCGCGAGACGCTGATCAACCAGGCGCAGTCGCAGTACAACCAGGTGATCCCGCGCGCCAAGGGCGAGGCGCAGCAGACGATCGAGTCGGCGGAGGGCTACGCCCTGGACCGGGTCAACCGCTCGCAGGGTGACGCGGCCCGCTTCGAGGCGCTCTTCGCCGCCTACCGCACGGCTCCGGAGGTCACGCGGCGGCGCATCTATCTGGAGACCATGGGCCGGGTGCTGCCCGAGATGGGCCGCAAGGTGGTCGTCGACGACGTCCTCGAGGGTCTGCTGCCGCTGCTCGACCTGCGGACGAATCCCAGCGGCGACGGAGGAGGCGAGTGATGCGTCAGACCGCCGTCCTCCTCGTCCTGCTCCTCGCCGTGGTTTTCGTCTCGGCCGCCTTCGTGGTCACCGAGACCCAGCAGGTGATCATCACGCGCTTCGGCGAGCCGATCCGCGATCCGATCACGACACCGGGTCTCAAGTTCAAGGTCCCGCTGATCGACAAGGTGAACCGCTTCGACAAGCGGTTCCTGGAGTGGGACGGCGACGCCAACGAGCTGCCGACCAAGGACAAGCGATTCATCTGGGTCGATACCTACGCCCGCTGGCACATCACCGATCCGCTGCTCTTCTTCCAGCGCCTGCGCGACGAGGACGGGGCACAGAGCCGGCTCGACGACATCCTGGACGGCGAGACGCGCAACGCCATCGCCAACCACAATCTGGTCGAGGTGATCCGCTCGTCGAACCGCGAGCCGGAGATCGACGAGTCGCAGCCCGAGGAGTCGGCCATCTCGGATGCGATCACCGACGGTCGCGAGGTCATCCGCAAGGAGATCCTCACCAAGGCGCAGACCCGCACCTCCGACCTCGGCATCGCCATCCTCGACGTCCAGTTCAAACGGATCAACTACGTCGAGGAGGTGCGCCGCAAGGTCTACGATCGGATGATCGCCGAGCGCCAGCGCATCGCCGATCGGTTCCGCTCACAGGGACAGGGCGAGGCCAGCCGGATCCGGGGCGAGATGGAGCGCGAGCTCAAGAGGATCCAGTCGGAGGCCTACCGGGAGGCCGAGGAGATCCGTGGCCGGGCGGATGCCGAAGCGACTCAGATCTACGCCGAGGCCTACGATCAGAGCGCCGACTCGCGCAGTTTCTACGAGTTCCTGAAGACCATGGAGACGTTCGAAGAGGCGATCGACAGCGACACCTGGATCGTGCTGTCGACCGAGGGCGATTTCTACCGCTATCTGATGTCGGCCGACGGCCGCTGAGCGCGGCTCGGAGCTCGGCGGGCGAACCGTCGCGGATCGGCGAGGAGGCCGCATGAACCTGATCAGTCTGCTCGGGATGCTGGTGATCCTGGGTCTCGCCTGGGCGATGTCCTACCATCGCGACCGGCTGCCGCTGCGGACGGTGGTCTGGGGTCTCGGGCTGCAGTTCGTCTTCGCCGTCATCATCCTGCGCGAGGATGCTTGGAGCTTCGTCGGCATGGTGGTGCTGGCGGGCCTGATCGCCACCTATCTGCTGCGCGACGACGACGACCGGGTAGTGCTCTCGCTCGGGCTCGTCGGCCGGCTCGCCGCGGTCACGGCGCTCGGCGCGGCGGTCTTCTTCCTGCTTCCCGGCGTCGCCGGCTGGCTGGTGGTCGGCCTACTCGTCGCCCTGCTGATCGATCTGCGGCTCGGCCTCCTGCCGAGCGGCGCCCGTCCGCTGGTTGGCGCGGCGATGCTCGCCGTCGGTGTCGTCTGGTTGATCGTCAACGGGCTCTACGGACAGGTCGCCTTTCAGGCGCTCTCCAGCCGGGTAGCCGGATTCCTCAACCTGTCGGACTACGGCGCCAGCTTTCTGTTCGGCAGCTTGGCCGATCCGTCGGCCGGCTTCGGGGCGCTCTTCGCCTTCAAGGTGCTGCCGACGATCATCTTCTTCGGCGGCTTCATGGCGGTGCTCTACTACCTCGGCGTGATGCAGAAGGTGATCGTCGCGCTGTCGCGCTTCGTGCGCTGGACGATCGGCACCAGCGGCGCCGAGACCCTGTCGTGCACGGCCAACATCTTCGTCGGTCAGACCGAGGCGCCGCTGCTGATCAAGCCGTTCCTCAGGGGGATGACCCCGTCGGAGCTCCTGACCATCATGGTGGGGGGGTTCGCCACCATCGCGGGAGGTGTCCTGGCCGGCTACATCGCCATGGGAGTGCCGGCGGGGCATCTGATCGCGGCGAGCGTCATGTCGGCGCCGGCGGCGCTGGTGATCGGCAAGATCGTCTTTCCGGAGACCGAGGTCTCGGAGACCGCGGGCGAGATCGAGATGCCGGAGATCGACAGCGGCCACAACGTCATCGAAGCGGCGACCAACGGCATCACCGACGGCCTCAAGCTGGCGGTCAACGTCGGCGCCATGCTGGTCGGCTTCATCGCTCTGATGGCGGTGGTCGACGTGCTCTTGAACGCCGCCGACGGCTGGATCGACGGCCGCCTGCTGGGCGGTGCCTACGTCGAGTACGGCAGCGGTGGTCTGTCGCCGGTCACCGGCGAGCACACCGGCTGGTTCCCCGGCTCGCTACGGACGTTCTTCGGTACCGTGCTGAGCCCGCTGGCCTTCCTGATGGGGGTACCGTGGGCCGACGCCGCCCAGGTGGGCAACCTCCTCGGCATCAAGCTGTCGCTCAACGAGTTCGTCTCCTACGGCACTCTGGGGACCTACATCGCCGAGGGAGCGCTCTCCGAGCGCGGCACCATCGTCGCGACCTACGCGCTGTGCGGCTTCGCCAACTTCTCGTCGATCGGCATCCAGATCGGCGGCATCGCGGCGGTCGCCCCGAGCCGCAAGTCGGATCTGGCCCGGGTCGGCCTCAGAGCGATGTTCGGCGGCGCCCTGGCCTCGTGGCTCACCGCCACGATCGCCGGCATCCTGCTCGGCTAGCTTTCGGCTCTCCCCTCTCCCAGCTCCGAGCTCCCAGCGCCGCGCCCCGCACCGCTACCGTCGACGGGTGCCGTTGTCCTCGGGGCGAATAGCTGCGATGCTTCGAACGTGAAGAACGGTTGGGTCGATCGACTCGCTTCCGCGCGGCGCGGCGCGGTCCTGGCGGCTCTGCTGGCGCTGGCCGCGATCGGTCTGGGCCCGGCGCCGCCGGCGGGTGGGGCGGGCGGTTCGCGGGCCGTCAACGCGACCGTCAACGCGGCGGTGCGGCAGGCCAAATCGAGTTGCCGCGCCATCGGTGTCCACGTCGTCGACCTGGCGGCCGGCGAGTCGGTCTACGAGTACTACGCCGACGAGCCGCGCATCCTGGCCTCGAACACCAAGCTCTTCACCTCGGCGGCGGCGCTCGACCGACTCGGGCCCGGCTATCTGTTCGAGACCCAAGTGATGACCCGTGGCGAAGTGGTCGACGGCGTGCTCGATGGCGACCTCGCGGTGGTCGGCGGCGGCGATCCGAACATCTCCGGTCGGCACTATCTGGGCGACTCGCTGGCGGTCTTCCGCCGCTGGGCGCGGCGGCTCGCGGCCGACGGCATCCGCCGGATCGACGGCGACCTGGTTCTGGTGCACGGTCTCTTCGAGGACCAGCAGGTCCATCCGGACTGGCCGCGCGATCAGCTCGCGAAATGGTACGAGGCGCCGGTCGCGGCGCTGTCGTTCGCCGACAACTGCGCTCTGGTGCGGATCTGGCCGTCGGCGGGTGGGCGGCGGCCGCAGGTCGAGGTGTTACCGCGGGTGCCGTACTTCGACGTCGAGTCGAAGGCCACTACGACGGCATCGCGCAGCCGCCACCTCGTCGGTGTGACGCGCTCGGCCGACGAGGAGCTGCTCACCGTCTGGGGATCGGTCTACCGGCAGGCCGCGCCGGTCGAGACCTGGGTGGCGGTCCACGATCCGCTGGAGTACTTCGGACGGGCGCTGCGCACGGCGCTCGAGGAGGAGGGGATCGGCCTCGGCGGC
>JAWVZD010000292.1:0-4105 GCA_033722395.1 Thermoanaerobaculia bacterium
AACAACGCCGGTAACAGCTTCCAGGGTACGGAAGTGGAGATCGTCGGCCACGGCTCGTCGACGGTGGACGAGAACAACGAGGTCTGTTTCGACGATGTCGCCGCCGGCGTCCAGCGGGCCGCGTTCACCGGACCGAACCACCTGACCCGCCGGGTGCGGCTGAACATCATGGCCGGGGTGGTCAACATCTTCGACGGTGTCGACTTGGTCGAGCCCGGTCCGTTCGACGTCGAGGCGTTCGACGAGATCTATCGCAGCTTCTCGGTCGACGGTACGGTGCGATGGAAGACGCCGCCGACACGCGTCCTGCTGGATCGTGACAGCCTGGGCTCACTCGATCAGGGCCTGGCCTTCTTCGAGGATAACGTCCGCCGCTCGTTCAACACCTGGTTGTCGAACAGCACCGAGGGCTTCTTCGCGCCCACTCCGGTGACGGTCGGCAGCATCGGCCCGATCGATCCGGAGGACTTCTCCTGTAGCGACGTGCCGCCGGGCGAGATCCACATCGTCGGCATCGACGAATGCCCGGTCGAGGAGAACTTCATTATCCTCGGCTCGGCTACCCACTGCTTCGACACGGTCGGCAACGAGGTCGTCCTGGGGGCGATCTTCTTCAACCCGTGCTCGACGGTGACGACGATCGAGCACGAGATCATCCATACGTTGTGTGCCGGTCATCTCGAGTCGCGCCCGAACGACAGCATCATGGGCAGCCCAGGCGGCGCGGAGGAGATCCTGCCGCTCGATCGGCGCCACATGCGTTACCTCTATCGCCGACCCGCCGGCACGATCACCCCGGACGACGCCTGGGGACTGACGCCGCTCGAGCCGATGACCTCGGTGGCGGGCACCCAGCTCGGCTCGCCGGCGGGCGACCTCTTCCTGCCACGCGTACCGGACGGTGGCGTCGACGACGAGATCCTGCGACCATCGCGCCTCGCACCACGACCGCCGGCCGAGCGCGACGCCGCACGCGGCCGCCCGGAACACTGAGACCGGAGCACCGAGCAGGGAGTCACGCCCAATGGAGAACCTGGTACAGATCGGTGGCGGCCCGGCGGGGCGGCCGGAGCAGGAGAGCCGCAGGCAGGGCCGGCCCGACTGGTTGCGGATCCGACTGTCGACACCCGAGCCGTACCATCGGGTCAAGTCGCTGGTCGACGGATTGAACCTCAATACGGTCTGTCAGGAGGCGCGCTGCCCCAACATCTACGAGTGCTGGGGAGAGCACGGAACCGCCACCTTCATGATCCTGGGAGACGTCTGCACGCGCCGTTGCGGTTTCTGCGCCGTGACGTCGGGCCGGCCGGAGCCGGGGGTCGACGAGGAGGAGCCCGATCACGTCGCCGAGGCGGTCGGTGTCATGGGCCTGCGGCACGCCGTCGTCACCTCGGTCGATCGGGACGATCTGCCGGACGGGGGAGCACGCCACTTCGCACGCGTCATCGAAGCGATCCATCGCGACAACCCGGAGACGGCGGTCGAGGTCCTGACCCCCGACTTCCGCGGTGTGCCCGAGGCGCTCGACATCGTCCTGGCGGCCCGTCCGGAGGTTTTCTCGCACAACATGGAGACCGTGCCACGGCTCTATCGGCCGGCACGCCCCGGCAGTGACTACCGGCGCTCGCTCGAGCTGCTGGCCGAGGCGGCGCGGCGCCGGAACCGCGGCGGGTACGAGGGACGCGTCAAGACCGGCATCATGGTCGGCCTGGGCGAGCGACCCGAGGAGGTCGTCGAGACGATGACCGACATCCGCCGGGCGGGTGTCGAGATCCTCACCATCGGTCAGTACCTCCAGCCCACCAGCCGCCACCTGCCGGTCGACCGCTGGGTCCCGCCGGAAGAGTTCGCCGACTACCGGCAGAAGGCCCTGGCGATGGGCTTCGACCACTGCGAGAGCGGTCCCCTGGTCAGGAGCTCGTATCACGCCCACGAGCACGTCGAGTCGGCGGCCGCCGGGGCTCGCTAGGCCCCGTTTCCTCCGTGCCGCTGCCACCCCTCTTCTCGGCTCTGCCGTCCGACTTCGCGTCCCGCTTCGATCCGACCCGTCCCTGGGAACTGCTGGGCGAGCCGCTCGACGAGGTGCTCGGCGAGCTCCCGGGAGAGCGCATCGAGGTGCGGTTGTCTCCCGAGGTTCACCTGAGCGGGGAGAGGATCGTCGTCGGGCCGGGCTGTCGCATCGCCCCGGGGGCGACGCTCGAGGGACCTCTCCGGCTGGGCCGCGACGTCGTCGTTCGCCCTGGCGCCTTCGTCCGAGGCGGCGTCTGGGTCGGCGACGGCTGCCTGATCGGAGCCAACACCGAAATCAAGCGGGCGATTCTCCTGCCCGGAGCCAGGGCGCCCCATCTGGCCTATGTCGGCGACTCGTTGCTCGGGTCCGGTGTCAACCTCGGGGCCGGCACGGTGCTGTCGAACTTCCGCCACGACGGCGGCGAGATCGCCCTCGAGTTCGACGGAGTGCGGTTCTCGACGGAGCGCAGCAAGCTCGGCGACATACTCGGCGACGAGGTCAAGACGGTCTGCAACACGGTGCTCAATCCCGGCGTCGTCGTCGGCCGCAGGACGCTCCTCTACCCCGGGGTCGTGCTGCGCTCGGGGGTCTACCCCGCCGACTCGATCGTCAAGCTCACCCAGCAGACGACCCGTGTCGACCGCCGGCCCGACTGAGCGCGAGCTCGAGCCGCTGTCGCTCGACTTCTATCGGCGCGACGCGGCCGAGGTGGCGCGGGATCTTCTCGGCAGGTACCTGTCGCGATCGGTAGACGGCTCCCGACGAGCGGTGGTCAGGATCGTCGAGACCGAGGCCTATCTGGGCGAGATCGACGCCGCCAGCCACGCCGCAGGCGGCCGCCGCACCGCCCGCACCGAGACGATGTACCGCGCCGGCGGCATCGCCTACGTCTATCTGATCTACGGCATGTACCACTGCCTGAACGTCGTTACGGGACCCGAGGAGCGTGCGTCGGCCGTCCTGGTGCGAGCTGGCGAGCCGATCGAAGGTGTCGACTGGATGGCCGAGAATCGGGGGGCCCGGCCGCCGTTCGTGCCGGGACAGCTCGGCGGCGGCCCCGGCAAGCTGTGCATGGCGTTGGCGATCGATCGCAGTCACGACGGCGTGCCGCTCGATCGTGGCGAGATCGTCCTATCGCGCGGGCGCCCGACGCAGCCCGACCGGATCGCTCGCGGACCTCGCATCGGTGTCGACTACGCCGGGGAAGCGGCGAGCTGGCCATTGCGCTTCGGCATTGCCGGCCACCCGGAGATGTCGCGCCCGCGACTCGAGTAGGCGCTCGAGCGAGCTCTTCCGGGGCTCTACTTGCTCTTCGTTCGTTGATCGAGCTCGATGTAGCCGGCCGTCTTCAGACGCAGGAAGACGAGCTCGGCCTCGAGGGGTGCCATCGGGCTGATGGTGACGATCGTCTGGATGTCCATCGAGCCGTTGATGCGCGACAGGATGAAGCCCTCGTCGGGCGAGATGTCGAGTTGGCTGACGTCGGTTACCTCGGAGCTGATCCTGGGGACGGCGGAGAGCTCGATGCCGGCGCCGACCAAAACCTCGCGGATCGTCTTCTCGCCCGCCGACACGGTCTGGAGGACCGTCTTCTTTTCCGGTGCCAGGCTCTTGGCGGCCCGCAGGTGTCTGAGCGCAGCCAGGTACTGACCGCCGTCGAGGAGCTGCTGGGCCTTGCGCAGCAGACCGTCGACACTGCTCGCCTCGGCGGGCGAGACCTGCGGCGCGCCTCGCCTCTCGATGCTGCGGGGACGCACGACCTTGACCTTGCCGGCCTCGATCTCGTCGACCAGGATGCGGCATACGTGGAACTCGCTCGAGTGGGTGTGCATGGCGATCTCGGCGATCGTGCGATCGTCGTCGACCGCTTCGAGAACCGCCTTGTGCGCCGGGTCGTCGGAGTCGAGCTCGCGCACCGACACCGGCACGGCCTGAGCCGACGGGATGTGCTGGCGGATCCGCCCCCACTCGTCCAGCCTCTGCGTGCCGCGGAACACCAGGCTGGTGACGTTGAGGTCGATCGGCTGCAAGGTCTTCTCCGGCAGCTCGCCGTCGAGGAACTGGAACTCGCCCTCCTTCCAGGAGAACAGGTCG
>JAWVZD010000293.1:0-4103 GCA_033722395.1 Thermoanaerobaculia bacterium
TCCGCCGGTCGACGATCGAAGTAAGCTCGCCGGTGTCGTCGATCCCGACCCGGAAGCGATGGTTCTCCAGAGCCCGAGCGCCGACCGACAGCGGCTCGGGCTCCCAGCGGCTCTCGCCGGCCTCCCGCTCGTCGACCAGGCGGAAGACGGAGAACGACAGCGCTCCGACCGCGGCGGGGAAGAGGAGGCGCACTCGACGACCGCGGCCGCCCGATGGGTGGGCGGCCGCTCGCTCGTCCGTCCTTCCGAGCGGCTCGATCTGGAGCGGTAGCCGGGCGTCGTCGGGGTCGAGAACGGCGAGGTGCTCGGCCGGCAGCATCGACGCCGGCAGGGCGATCTCGACGATGTCGCGCCGTCGGCACCCGAGAGGGTTGTAGACCACCAGCGGCAGCCCCTTCGTCCGCGTGTCGAGGGCGTCGGCGACGACGCCGACGGCGTCGGTGAGGACGCCGGCGAAGAGGTTCGCCGCCACCGCTTCGTCGTTCCAGGTGAAGCGGTAGGCCGCCGGGATGCTGGTGCCGGTGAGGTCGTCGTGCATCTGGTGCCACAGGAACTGCCGCCAGCCGAGCTCCAGCCGTCGGTCGGGGTAGGGCATGCCGCCCAGCCAGTCGGCGATGACCGCGGCGCGCTCGGCGGCGCCGGCGAGGAGCTCGTTTCGGCGGTTCCAGCGCTTGAGCGCCGCCTGCGAGGTCCAGCAGCCGGTGCCGTGCGTCGGCAGCAGGATCTCGTCGTCGTGAAGCGGCAGTCTGCGCCGCGCCTGCGGCGTCAGATGGTCGAGGATCTCGGCCGCCGGAGCGCACCGCACGTCGATCGCGCCCTCCGTCTCGAGGCTCTCCTCGAGACGGGCGATCGACTCGGCGTCGGGGGCGCCACCGCGATCGCCGACTCCCATGTAGCGCACCCCGACGGCGACGCCGCACTGTGAGCCGGTCGCCTCCAGACGCCGTCGCCAGTCGTCGGATCGGGCGAGGTTCTCGTCCAGGCCCTCGCCGTAGCCGCCGGGCTGGAGCACGGCGACGATCTCGGCGCCGTCCGGCCCGCGCCAGCGCCCGACGTCGAGCGGGATCTCGTCGGGGCTCTTCCACTTGATCAGCTTCGAGGTCGAGATCGACTCGAGGCCGCAGTGCGCCGCGACCGACGGCAGGGCCCAGCCGAAGCCGAAGCAGTCGGGGAGGAAGAGGTCCCGACAGCGCTCGCCGAGGCGCTCGGCGAAGTAGCCGTTGCCGTAGAGGATGTGCCGGATCAGAGACTCCGGCGCCACGACGTTGACGTCCGGCGCGTCCAGCATGCCGCCCGCCGGGCGCCAGCGGCGGCGACGGCACCACTCGACGAGCTCCTCGAACGCCTGCGGGTAGTACTCCTCGGTCAGCATGTAGCGGAAGGCCCCCTCGAAGCCGAGGACGTAGTCGGGGTGGCGGCGGAAGAGGGCGAAGTTCTCCGACAGGGTGCGCGGCAGGAACTCGCCGATGGTCTCCTGGACGGTCCAGCGCCACTGCGTATCGAGGTGGACCGTCGGCGCGACGATGAGCAGGGGGCGGGCGTCGGCCCGCTCGGGCTCGGCGGAGGCGTCCGTTCGTCGGGGGGGATCGCGCCGTGGTGGGCGATCGGTGAGGTCGGAGTCGGACACGGGAGGGGCCGTGAAGCGGTCGTAGTCTAGCCTACGGAGCCAGCAGGTGGGGGCTTGTGGGGGCCGCTCGGGTGTGCGAGGCGGCAGCCGCCGCGGCGGGACGGACCCTCCGGTCGAGGCGACGATCATCTCGGGTAGACTCGCCGCGAGCGATGGAAACCCGCCCGATCTCCCCGCCGCCGGACCCGGCGCGATCCGCCGACTCGGTGTCGCCCGGGTCGACGTCCGAGCCTCCGTCCGCCTCGCCCCTTCGAGGACGGGTGGGGAAGCTCCTCTGGTTGGTGGCGATCGCCCTGGTGATCTACCCGCTCGGCGTGCTGAAGCCCGGCATGCCGCTCACCCTGAAGGCCGACGAGCCCGCCTACTACATGATGGCTCTGTCGCTCGCGTTCGATCACGACCTCGAGGTCGAGGTGGCCGACATCCGCCGGCTCACCGACGAGTTCCCCTATCTGCCGGTCACCAACGTCATCCTGATGACCGACGACGCCTGGCGGACGGTCTACTTCGGCAAGCCGTACATCTATCCACTCCTGGCGGCGCCGGCGGCGGCTCTGTTCGGCGCCAACGGCATGGTGTCGTTCAACATGGCGTTGACGGCCCTGATGATCGGCCTGGGCTTCCTCTATCTGAGGCGCTGGAACGGCGAGGTCCTGGCGGCGGGCTTCGCGCTGGGATTTTTCGTCCTGAGCTCGGCCTTCGTCTACAACTACTGGCTCCATCCCGAGATCTTCAACATGGCGTCGGTGGCGCTGACGCTGTTCTTCGCCTTCTACCGCTTCGACGCGCCGGATCCGGCCGCGATCGGCTTCTGGGGCCGTCTGGCGAGCGCCGCCCGCAGCCCGGCGCTGCTGCCGCTCTGGTCGGGCGCGGCGCTCGCCTTCGGGGTCTACAACAAGCCGATGCTGCTGGCCTTCGCGCTGCCGGCGGTCTTCCTGTTCTGGCGCCGCTGGGGGGTGCGCCGCGCCCTGGCGTGGGTCGCCGCCTTCGCCATCATGCTCGGCCTGATCTGCGCCCTCTCGGTGGCGCTCACCGGGCATCCGTCGGCCTACCTCGGCGTCTGGCGCGCCGGTCCGCCGATCCGCTCGCAGAACGAGATGCCGGAGCTCCCGATCGGCGTGGAGGCGCCGGCCGAGGTCGGCAAGTCGGGCAACTCCTGGGAGTGGTTGCTGCGGATCCCCGACGTCGACTGGGCGCTGCTGCGCGAGAACGCCTACTACTTCCTGGTCGGGCGGCACACCGGGCTGTTCCCGTACATGCCGTTCTCGCTCGTCGCGCTGCTGCTCTTCCTGTGGCACGCGCGCGGCTCGCCGGAGCGCTGGCTGACCCTCGTCGCCCTGGCCTCGATCGCGCTCTACTTTCTGATCTTCATCGCCTTCAACTGGCACGGCGGCGGCGGTTTCGTCGGCAACCGGTACTTCGTCATGACCTATCCGGCCTTCCTGTTCCTGGTGACGCGGCTCAGGCCCGCCTGGCTGACCGGTGCCGGTTACGCTGCCGGAGCGCTCTTCCTGGGGACCATCCTGACGACGCCGTTCGGCGCCCCGGTGCGCAAGCCGACGCTGCAGGCGCACACCCGGAACCCTCCGTTCTCCGTCCTGCCGCTCGAGTTCTCGCTCCGCCGCCAGATCCCCGGCTACTGGGGCGACGTCGAGTCGGGCGTCTGGTTCTGGGGGCGCAAGGACGTCTTCGAGCCCCACGGCACCGAGTTCCTGATCCACGGCGCCACCACCGTCGAGATCTGGATGATGGTCACCGAGCCGCTCGGCGACGTCGTCTTCCAGGTCAAGAATCCGGCCCCCTACCAGCGGGTCGAGCTGTCACTGGGGGGCGATCGGGAGGTGGTCGAGTTCGATCGCGCCACCTCCCGCGAGGTGGTGCTCTCGCCCCAGCGGCCCTACACCGTGCGGCGCGAGGAGAACTTCGACAACCTGATCTACCGCCTGCTCGTCACCACCGAGACGTCGCAGATCCTGCGGCTGGAGTACGAGCCGGTCGAGGGCGAGCCGCCGCGGCCGCCGAAGTTCTTCCCGGCCGGCATCCGCCTGGCCTACCTGGGGAGCCCCGAGGAGCTGGCGGAGGACGTCTACTCCATCGAGTGGCAGGTGCCCCGAGCGCCCGAGCGGGTCCGCGCCGGGCGGACATTCGAGCTGCCGGTCGCGGTGCGCAACACCAGCACCGGACGCTGGCCGGCCAAGGGGGCCGCCCGTGTGCAGATCGCCTACCACTGGCTCGACGAGTCGGGCGAGCGGGTGGTGCGCGAGGGGTTGCGCACCAGCCTGCCGCGGGAGCTCGGACCGGACGAGTCGGCGCGCCTGGCGATGGAGGTCCTGGCCCCGGCGCGCCCCGGTCGCTACCTGCTCGAGCTCGACGCCATCCGCGAGCGCATCTCCTGGTTCTCGCGTCAGAACCCGGCGGCGGTGGAGCGGTTGCCGATCGAGGTGGTGGGGCCGGTCGGCGGGGAGCCCGAGGGCGA
>JAWVZD010000294.1:0-4102 GCA_033722395.1 Thermoanaerobaculia bacterium
ATCCCGCTAGGTGCCTCGCGTCCTGCGCCTCGGGCGATTCGAGAACTCGCTCGCTGCGCGCGCTCAGACAGCTCGAATCGCTACGAAGCCGGGGCGCGGTCCCCGGCACCCCGACCCCGAAACCGCCGACACCTACCCACGACCCACCACCCACGACCCCGTTCTGCTGTAGTCTAGACGGCTCGCCGGACCGCCGGTTTTGCCCGGGTTCGGCCCTTTGCGACCATGTCTCCCACGGACTCCTCCGCCATCCGCGTCGTCGGCGCCCGCACTCATAATCTGAAGGGCGTCGACTGCCGCGTGCCGCACGGCAAGTTGACCGTGGTGACCGGGCCGTCGGGAGCCGGCAAGTCGTCTCTCGCCTTCGACACCATCTACGCCGAGGGCCAGCGGCGGTTCGTCGAGTCGATGTCGACCTACGCCCGCCAGTTCCTCGAGCAGATGGAGCGTCCTCCGGTCGACTCACTCGACGGCGTCCAGCCCGCGGTGGCGCTCGAGGCGAAGAACTCGGTGAAGAACGCCCGCTCGACGGTCGGGACGGTCACCGAGGTGCTCGACGTGCTGCGGCTGCTCTATACGCACGTCGGACGGGTGCACTGTCCCAACGGCCACGGTCGCGTCGTGGCGCTCGCCGTCGAGGAGATCGCCCAAAGGCTGGTTTCGGGGGTGGCCGGGAAGCGCTTCACCCTGGTGGCGCGGGTGAACCGACCGGTGAAGGGAGCCGACCGCTCGCTGGCCGAGCTGGTGCGGTTGGGGCATGCGCGGATCCTCGTCGACGGCGAGGTCGAGCGCCTCGATTCGTCGGCCGAGTGGCCGAGCGAGCTCGATCCGCTCCCCCTGGTCCTGGGCCGGTTCCGCGCCGACGAGGAGGTGCGCTCGCGCCTCGCCGAGGCGGTGGAGGAGGCGCTCAAACTGGGCCGGGGGCGGCTCGAGGCGCACGGCGACGCGGTGCTCCATTTCGGCCGCGGCCTGATCTGCGCCACCTGCGGCGAGGAGCTCCGCCGGCCGGTGCCGGCGCTGTTCTCCTTCAACTCGCCGCTCGGCGCCTGCGACGAGTGCCAGGGGTTCGGCCGGATCATCGGGGTCGATCGCGAGCGGGTGATCCCGGATCCGAGCCTGACGCTCGAGGAGCGCCCGATCGCGCCCTGGGGCACGCCGGCCTACGAGGACCTCTACGACGAGCTGTTCGAGGCCTGCCGGGAGCGTGGCGTGCCGCTCGACGTGCCGTGGCGGGAGCTCGACGAAGAGCATCGCCGGTGGATCTGGTCGGGCGACGGCGACTTCGTCTCGATCGACGACTTCTTCGCCTGGCTGGAGCGCAAGAACTACCGCGTCCACATCCGCGTGCTGCTCGCCAAGTACCGCGCCTACGATCCGTGCCCGGTCTGTGACGGCAGCCGGTTGCAGCCCGAGGCGCGGGCGGTCCTGGTGGGCGGTCGCACCCTGCCGGAGCTCGCCGCCATGAGCATCGAGGAGCTGCGCCGCTGGCTGGAGGCGCTCGAGCTCGAGCCGGGCGAGCGCGCCCGGGCGGGTCATCTGCTCGAGCAGCTGGCGGAGCGCCTCGAGGTGCTGCACCGGGTGGGACTCGACTATCTGACCCTCGACCGCCAGGCGCGTACGCTGTCGGGCGGCGAGACGCAGCGCATCCACCTGGCGGCCGCCCTGGGCTCCGGGCTCACCTCGACGCTCTACGTCCTCGACGAGCCGACCATCGGGCTTCATCCGTGCGACAGCGCCCGGTTGCTCGATCTGCTGAAGGATCTGGCGTCGCGCGGCAACACGGTCCTGGTGGTCGAGCACGACCGCATCGTCGTACGGGGCGCCGATCACCTCATCGACCTCGGGCCCTCGGCGGGCGAGCGCGGTGGGGAGGTGGTCGCCGAAGGGGCGCTGGACGAGGTACTGGGCCACCCCGAGTCCCTCACCGCCGCCTTTCTGCGCGACCGCCCGCCGACCGCGGCACGAGACCACCTGGAGCGCCGGCGCCGCGAGCGCGGTCTCGGCAGCCTGGCCGAGGAGCTGGCCGAGCGGCCGCGCGTCGGGGTGCGCGGGGCTCGGGCCAACAACCTGGCCGGATTCGAACTGGATCTGCCACTGGGCGCCCTGGTGGTGGTGTGCGGCGTGTCGGGCTCCGGCAAGTCGACCCTGGTCGAGAACGTGCTGTGGGCCAACTACCGGCGCAGCCAGGGGACGGTCGATGTGGAGCCGGGCGCGTGCGACGAGCTGGTCGGCCTGGAGGCGGTCGAGGATGTCGTGCTGGTCGACCAGCAGGCGCTGGGGCGCTCGTCGCGCTCGAATCCGGTCACCTACGTCAAGGCGTACGACCACATCCGCAAGCTCTACGCCGACCAACCGCGCGCCCGGCGCCTCGGCATCACGCCGGGCCATTTCTCGTTCAACGTCGACAAAGGGCGCTGCCCGGAGTGCAAGGGCACCGGTGAGACCGAGGTCGACATGCAGTTCATGGCGCCGGTAACGGTTACCTGCGACAGCTGCGGCGGGCGGCGCTTCAAGCCCGAGGTGCTGTCGGTGACGGTGCAGGGGCGCACCATCGCCGAGACCCTCGAGCTGACGGTCGCCGAGGCGGCACGGCTCTTCTCGCAGCAGCGGGCGCTGTCGAACAAGCTGCAACGCCTGATCGACGTCGGCCTCGGCTATCTCAGGCTGGGTCAGTCGACCGCGACCCTCTCCGGCGGCGAGGCGCAGCGGCTCAAGCTGGCCAGCTTCCTCGACCGCCCGGAGGGGAAGCCCTACCTGTTCCTGTTCGACGAGCCGACGACGGGGCTGCACCTGGCCGACATCGAGCAGCTGCTGTCGACCCTGCGCCGTCTGGTGCGGCGTGGAGACGGCGTCGTCGTCGTCGAGCACAGCCTCGACGTCCTCGCTCAGGCCGACTGGATCGTCGATCTCGGCCCGGGGGCCGGCGCCCACGGTGGCGAGCTACTCTACTCCGGACCGCGGGAGGGCTACCTCGAGACGGTCGACAGTCCGACCTCGCGGGAGCTGGCGGCGTTTCTCGCCGGTACTAGAATCGAGTCATGAGTCGGGATCGTGCAGCGACCTACTGGATCGGCCGCGTCGCCGCTCTGCTGCTGGGAGCGGTCCTACTGGTGGCTGCCTGGGCGAAGGTTCTCGATCCGCTCGCCTTCGCCGAGCAGATCTCGCGTGAAGGGCTCGATCTGGTGCTGCCGGCGCGCTGGGTCGCGGTGGTGGCGATCGCACTCGAGATCGGCCTCGGTCTGGCGCTGATGCTGGGCCTGCGCCGCCTCTGGATCCTCGTGCCGACCGGCCTAATGATCGTGCTGTTCCTCTTCCTGACCGGACGCGCCTACTGGCTGTGGGCGAACGGCATGCTCGACGAGGCGGCCGCCTGCGGCTGCTTCGGCAACCTGGTCGAGCGCACCCCGGCGGAGGCCTTCTGGCAGGACGCCTTGATGCTGGTGCCGCTCTATCTACTGAGCTTTCTCGGCCGCGCGCCGAGCGGGGACCGGAGAGGCGGGCGCTGGCGGGTGGTGGTGACGGCTGTCGCGGTCGTCGCGGGAGTGATCTTCACCTGGCTCTCGCCATCGTTGCCGCTCGACGACCTGGCGACGCGGCTCTCGCCCGGAACCGAGATCTCGTCGCTCTGTGCCGGCGCCGGTGACGAGGCCGATCGGATCTGTCTCGACGTGCTGCTGCCGCCGCTCGCCGACGGCGACCACTGGGTCGTGCTGGCCGGGCTCGAAGAGGAGGCGCTGCGCAGCGGTGTCGAGGCTCTCAACCGGCTCGCTCTGGAGGGCGACGTCGACGGCGTCTGGGTCCTCTCGGCCGATCCGCCGGAAGTGCACCAGGCCTTCTTTTGGCAGGTCGGCCCGGTCTTCGAGGTGCGCGAGGTGCCGCTGGCCCTCATCCGGCCGCTCTACCGCACAACGCCGCGCTCGTTCCGCCTCGAGGATGGTATGGTGACGCGGACGGTGTCCGGCCTGCCGCCGCCCGCGCACGGCGACGAGTCGCCCGCCGAGTGACGACTCGACGGGGTCCCATCACCGGATGGCCCCGAGCCCCAGACCACCGGTCCCCGCGGCGGATTGGCACGCGATTGGCACGTCGATATCGCTGGACA
>JAWVZD010000295.1:0-4101 GCA_033722395.1 Thermoanaerobaculia bacterium
CCGGACACCGACGACATCCGCGAATCGCCGGCGCTCGTCATCCTGGAGGAGCTGCTGGCGGCGGGTGCCACGGTGCGCGCCTTTGACCCCGCTGCGATGGACGAGTGCCGCGAGCTGCTACCGGCCGTCGACTATGTCGACGACTCGTACGTCGCCGTCGAGGGAGCCGACGCGGCCGTCATCGTGACCGAGTGGAACCCGTTTCGTGCCCTCGAGCCGGAGCGACTCTGCCGCTTGATGAACAGACCCCTGCTCATCGATCTGCGCAACATCTACGAGCCCGAGAAGATGGCGGCCGCGGGGTTCGACTACGTCTCGGTAGGTCGACCGACGGGGAGTGGCGAGCCCGGGGAGGGGTCGTGACCACGTCGGTGGTGACCGGTGGCGCCGGGTTCCTCGGCTCGCACCTCTGCGAGCGCCTTCTCGGCGAAGGGCATCGGGTCGTCGCGATCGACAACCTGATCACCGGCAATCGCGCCAACATCGCCCATCTGGAGGGCGACGAGCGGTTCCGCTTCATCCGTCACGACGTCACCCTGCCGATCCATCTCGAGGAGCCGATCGACTGCGTGCTCCACTTCGCCTCGCCGGCGAGTCCGATCGACTACCTCGAGCTGCCGATCCAGACGCTCAAGGTGGGCTCGCTCGGCACCCACAACACCCTCGGCCTGGCCAAGGCGAAGCAGGCCCGCTATCTACTAGCCTCTACCTCCGAGGTCTACGGCGATCCGCTGGTCCACCCACAGCCGGAGAGCTACTGGGGCAACGTCAATCCGGTCGGTCCGCGCGGAGTCTACGACGAGGCCAAGCGGTTCGCTGAAGCGATGGTCATGGCCTACCACCGCGTCCATGCACTCGACACCCGGATCGTCCGCATCTTCAACACCTACGGACCCCGCATGCGGCCGAAGGACGGCCGCGTCGTACCGACGTTCATCCAGCAGGCGCTCGCCGGGGAGCCGCTGACCGTGTTCGGCGACGGCTCGCAGACCCGATCGTTCTGCTACGTCGACGACCTGATCGACGGCATCTACCGGCTGCTCGAGAGCGACGCCACCGCACCCGTGAACATCGGCAACCCGGACGAGATGTCGATCCTCGAGTTCGCCGAGCGCATCCTGGCGACCACCGGAAGCTCGAGCGAGATCGCCTTCCGCGAGCTGCCGGTCGACGACCCGAAGACCCGCCAGCCGGACATCGAGCGGGCGCGAGAGAAACTCGGCTGGCAACCTAGCGTGCCGTTCGAAGACGGACTGAGCCGTACGATCGATTACTTCCGCGATCTGGGGCGGCCGACCGCCGGAGGAGACCGCGATGGATGATCCCCGCAAGCTGTTGAGCTACGCCCTGGAGACCTACCCGGAGCGGGTCGAGCTGGCCCCTGTCGATCGCCTGGTGATCGAGAGTGCGCGGCAGAACCCGAAGCGTCCGGCCTACGTCAAGCTGGCCGTACCCGACGACCTCGTCAAGCAGCTCCGAGGCCGCCGCGAGCCGCAGGACCTCGTCCTCTTGGTCCGCCTGCCGAGGGAGGTGCTGGAGCGCGCCGAGAGTCCGATCATTCTGCCCGGCGAAGAGGGCGGGGTGAAGTGAGATGAGCTCCACCGTCGCCTGCGAGCGCTGCCGGCGCGACGAGGCGCCGGCGCTCGAGTCGCCGCCCTTCCCCGGCCCGGTCGGCCAGGAGGTCCAGGCGGCCGTATGCGCCGACTGCTGGGCCGAGTGGCAGAAGATGGAGGTGATGGTGATCAACGAGCTGCGCCTCAACTTCATGGACCCGCGGGCGCAGCAGGTCCTGCGACAGCACATGCTCGAGTTCCTCTGCCTGCGGTCCCCCGATCCGTCGTCGGCCGGGTTTCCGCCGCCGGACGCGCCGATCGGCGAGACACCCGGCGGTGAGAGTTGAACGGGGGCGCCTCGGACCCCCTGCCGAGCCGACGATCGGCCACCCTGCGCTTCCTGCTGATGGTCGCCATCGTCGCCTTCGGCTACTGGCTCTTCCGGTACTCGGAGGCCGGAGCCCTGCTGACCCGGGAGGCCGTCGCGACACACGTCGAGCGGCTACGATCCCTCTGGTGGTCACCGCTAGCCCTGATCGGCGCCTGGGCGCTCTTCTCGCCGCTGGGGCTGCCGGCCAGTCCCCTCCTGCTGACCGGGGGGGCGATCTTCGGCACCTGGTGGGGCACGCTGTACAACAGTCTGGGCGCCATCGTCGGAGCGTCGCTCACCTTCGGTTTCGCCCGTCTCCTGGGCCGCGACTTCGTCGCCCACCTACTCGGTGAGGAGCGCTTCGCCCGCATGGAGGAGCGCCTCCACCTCTACGGCTTCTGGGCACTCGTCGGCATCCGCTTCGTGCCGCTCCCCTGGCCGGTGGTCAACTTCGGCGCCGCCCTCGGCGGCTATCGCTTCGGCCCGTTCATCGGAGCGACTGTTATCGGGGTCGTGCCGATGGTCTTCGTCTTCACCTTCTTCGCCGCCAGCCTGGTCGGTGTGACCACCGCCGAGAGCAAGGCGGCTCTGGTGCGCTTCGCTGTCGCCTTGGCGGTGTTGGCGGTCTTCGGCCTGCTCCGGGTATGGGTCCGGCGCCGAGCCATCCGGCGCGAGGCGGCGGCGTCGGAGTGACGCTCTGCAACGCGCCGTTCGCCTAGCCGCCGCTGCGCGAGTCGCTCGTCGGCCGGTCGACCGCTAGAGCCTCGTCGACCAGGTCCTCGTCCACCACCACGGCACCGTTGGCGTCATGGGCCTCGGGCTCGAACTCCAGCGGGCCGACGACGCGGCGGAAGATCTCCTTCAGAGCGCGGGCCCCCAGCCGGGGCTGCCGAGCCGCCGCCGCGGCGATGCGGTGCACCGCCTGGGGCGACACCGCCAAGCGGAATCCTCGGTCCTCGAAATAGGCCTCGGCCTGCTTGAGGCTCGACTCCGGACTGTCGAGGAAGATCCGCTCCAGATCGTCGGCCGTCAGGTCGTTCAACACGATCCGGGCGTCGAAGCGGGACAGGAACTGCGGTGTCATGCCGTAGTCGAAGAGATCCTCGATCTCCAGCCAGTCGCGCAGCGTGAACTGCAGCTCCTGTCGCACCTGACCGTCCTCGACCACCGTCACCGGCTGGAGCCTGCCGCGGTCGTCACCGACCGTCAGCCGATCGAAGACGGCATCGTAGAGCCCTTCGAACGCTCCGCCGCAGACGAAC
Source organism: Thermoanaerobaculia bacterium (assembly GCA_033722395.1). GTDB lineage: Bacteria > Acidobacteriota > Thermoanaerobaculia > Multivoradales > JAHEKO01 > JAWVZD01. The sequence continues at coordinate 3,186 of JAWVZD010000295.1, forward strand.
AGCACGCCACTGGTGTCGACACGGACCTCTTCGCCACCGGCCCAGGGCGGCAACTCGAACGGCACCGACTCGTTCTCGATCAGCGTCAAGAGCGCCTCTTGGGCGCGGATTCCCTCGACGTGGGCGGCGCCCCCGACGTGCGAGCGGATCTTGTCGACCTCGTCGACGAAGACGATGCCGCGCCGCATCCGCCGTAGGAGCTCGTCGCTGTCGGCTTCGCGCCCCGCCGTCTCGCGCGCCCGGGTGAGGAGCCGTCGCAGCACCCCCTCGCCGGCGCGGCTCTGCTCGCTCTCCTCGGCCAGCACCTTGGCGTGGATGCGCACCACGGTCGAGCTCTCGGCCAACTCCGAGTCGCCGGCCAGGAACGACTCGACCGCTCGCATCAGCGTCGTCTTGCCGGTGCCCGACGAGCCGATGAGCAGGATGTTGCCGGCGGCGAGGCCGCGCAGCTTCTTGTAGAGCGCGATCGACATCTCGCGCACCGCGGTTTCCTGTCCGAGGACGCGGCGGCCGAGGGCCGCAGCGATCGACTCGGGGGAGTAGCTCACCGGCATGGCAGTCATTCTAGCCTGCCCCGGCGCCGCGAGACGGCTGTCGTGGAAAGCACGCCGTCTCTGTGTATAAATTAAGCGAGATGACCCGGCCGACCTGCACCTGGCTCGCGCTCTGTCTCCTCCTCGTCCCGGCGGCCGGCTTCGGGCAGGAGTCGTCGCCGAGCCGGCCGCTCGCCGAGGCACGGGGCCTGATCGAGCAGGAACGGCCCGAGGCCGCCCTGGAGGTCCTCGACCCGGTGCTACGCCAACGGACGGCGCCGGCCGAAGCGTTCCTGCTTCTCGCCTACTGCCATCTGCTGTTGGGCGAGCAGACGGCTGCAGCGACCGCCCTCGAGAGCGCCCTCGAGCGCGACCCCGACGCC
>JAWVZD010000296.1:0-4088 GCA_033722395.1 Thermoanaerobaculia bacterium
CCACGCGTAGTCGACGTTGTTCGTGCCCGGCTGGCCGTTGTTGCTGTTGTTCGACCCGCCGGTCGACCCATTGGTCGTGTTGTTCGTCGTCGAGGCGTTGTTGGTGGTCGTCGAATTGTTCGTCGGCGAACCGTTGGTCGTCCCCCCATTCGTTTGACCGGAAGTGGAGCCGTTGTTCGTGGTCGCGGGTTCGGTGGGGTTGTCTGCACACGCCGCGAGGGCGAGCGCGGCGACGAGTAAAAGGATTTGGGCTGGCATGGCTACTCCTCATGCGGGGCGCCGCCAGCTTTCGCAATGTCCGTGCCGCGCGGTAATTCCTTGGAACGACACATCTTTTGTCGTGCACGAATACGCATATTTTGCGCCAGCTGAAGGGTGGCGAAAAAATAGCGCAAAAGTCGTGGCGCGGCTTTCGGCGAGGGACCGCTGACCGGTCGCGCATCAACCTCCGGGCTGTGGCCCGAAGCTGAAGGAAAACGACGCACCCGGTTCTGGAGCGCCGAAGCACGGTGCGGCGAAGGTGCCGAAGCCCGATGGTACGTCTCCGGGGAAGGTGGCGGTCTGCAACGACAACAAGTCTCCACCGTCGTCGCCGGGCGCGACGGTGCAGGTGCTCTCGGGGCCTTCGATCGTTCCGCCGACCCGGTTCGTCTCGTTGTCGGAGTTGTAGACGCTGTTCTCCTCGAAGACGCCGTCGGCGGCGGTGAGCGTGATCGTCCAGCCTACGGGATCGCTGTCGCCGAGAATGATGGAGGCCCGTTCGCTCGAGAATTCGACTGTCGTCCCTTCCAGTGCGGGAGTGTGCTCCGTCTCGCCCATCTTCGTCGGTTCGACCTTCTCGACGATGGCGACACCGTGATTCGGGTAGACGACTTTCTGACCCACTTTGAATGACAATCCCATAAGCTCTCGTTCCTCTGTGGCGTTCGGTCGGCGCTCAGCGTCGAGACCCCGCCGAGTGACCCGGACTCGGCGTCGCACGCTCGCCGTCGTGAGGGGCGGTATCTGCCTGCACCGGATAAGGCAAAAGCCCTGCAAGAGATTGCAGGGCCTCAATTTCTACGAAAGTATACGCTGCGGGCGGCCGATTTTCAAGGGTTTACGGTCGACTTACGCCCGTTTCGGGTCGTTTCCCGCATTCGGCCTTCGGTTGACAGCCGATCGAGGCAGGCCCTAGAGTGCGGTCCCCGCGCCGGAGTGGCGGAACGGCAGACGCAGGGGACTCAAAATCCCCCGCCCGCGAGGGTGTGTGGGTTCGAATCCCACCTCCGGCACCAGCCCCCTTTGGTCGTAGGCCCCGGAGGTGCTCTTCGGAGGGCCCTCCTAGCCCTCGCGGGGTGCTGCTTGTAGGGAATCCCCGTCCGGCACCATCGGCCTTCGGCCCCGCTCGCCGTGGTGCGATTTCCGAGGGCGTCAAGGAAGAGAACGAGCTTGGCAACTTGGTTCGATGCGATCGCGATCTTGGTCGGAGCGGTGGCGAGCCTGCCGTACGTCGGCTGGGCGCGTCGCTCCGCACACCCGGAGCGCCTCTTCGCCGTCGGTCTCGGCGTCGCCGCGACGATCTACCTCTTGTTGGCGTTGTTGGGCGGGGCCGGTCCCCTGTTCCTGCTGCTCGAGGCGACCGGCGTCGCGCTCTTCGGCGGGATCGCCGTCGCCGGGCTGTGGGGCTCTCCTCTCTGGCTGGCCCTGGGCTGGGGGGTGCACGTGCTCTGGGACCTGGGACTCCATCCGGGCGCCGTGCCGGGCTGGGTCCCGTTCTGGTATCCGCCGGCCTGCGTCGGATTCGATCTCCTGGTGGCGGGCTTCGTGCTGGCGAGCTTCTGGGGGCGGGCTCTTCCCCACCGAACGACTCAGTCGGCCGATTCCGGTAGTCGTCCCTCGATGACGTAGCGCAGCACGTCGACCACCTGCTCGGGCTCCCGCGCTACCGCCAGAGCGGCGCCGTCGACTTCCTTCAAGGCGTGGTCGTGCTCTGGAGGATGCAGGGTGACGACGGCTTTGCCGAGGGCGGCGGCGTAGCCGGCGTCGAAGGCGGCGTTCCACTGCCGGTACTTCTCGCCGAAGCGCACCACCACGATGTCCGCTTCGGCGAGCAGCGTGCGAGTCCGGATGGCGTTGACCTTGGCGCCCTTGTGATCCTCCCAGAACGCCTCCTCCTCCGGCCCGAGAGTCATGACACCGCAGTCGTCGCTGGCGGCGTGGTCGGTCACCGGAGACCCGAAGGTCACCGGCAGGCCGGCGGACTCGACGCCCTGCTGGACGCGCGTCCGCCAATCGGAGTGGATCTCACCCGACAGATAGACGTTCCATCGCTCCATCTCGTCTCCTCGTCTCGTGGGGGGTTCGCTGTCGACCCGCCTCACCGATCACGGGACCGATTCGAGTGCTCGTCGGCGCGTGACTTGCGGTGCTCGGTGAGCTGCCGCACTCGGTCCGAACCCGGATGTTGAAAGCGCACGGCCATGCCGCTTCCTTGACCCGATCGGAAACTGTCGACGTCCCCGACGGTTCGAACGACCTCGCCACGGATGTCGAGGCGCTCGTCCCCCAGCACGAGCCGCAGGACGACCGACGTCGGCGGTGGGAACGGGCTCTTGGTGGCGATGAAGCAGCCCGTCGCCGAGACGTCGACGATCCTACCCTCGTGGTAGTCGGACTCCCTACGGGGACGCCAGAAGCTGACCAGCAGGCGTGCCGATCGGCGCTGAGCGCGGTCTCGCAGCTTCATGGTCGGGACGCCGGTCCGGAGGCGTGGCGGAGGTGGCGCCTGCCGGAGATCGGGGGAGTTTCGATGTCGCTGCGACGGGCCACCCAGGAAAAAAATGGTGACGGCTGGCCCCCCCTTTGTCAAGGACGGCGGGCCGTGTAGAGCCGTCACGCGTCGATCGGCGGGTTCTGCCTCACTCGCTCTCGGTCTCGGTCTCGATCTCGACGCCCGCCGCCTCCGGCAACGTGCCGATGGCACGATAGAAGTCGATCAGGGCCTTGCGATACCCCGCCTCGGCGCGCACTGCAGCGCTGCGGGCCTGCGCCAGGTCTTCCTGGATCTGCAGCACCTGGAAGCTGGTCGACATGCCGTTCTCGTAGCGCTTCTGCTCGGCGCGGAGGTTCTCCTCCTCCAGCCGGCGAGAGACCCGAGTGGAGTCGACCAGGGCCTCCGCCGTGACCACGGCCCGGGCCGCTTTGCGCACCTCGGTCGAAACCTGCAGCTCGAGCTGGCCGAGCTCCGTTTCGGCCCGCTCGACGGCGATCTCGGCGATCGCCCGACGGGCCTTCGCCTCGCGATTCTGCACCGGGACCGACAGATTGAGGGCGTAGCTCCAGCCGTCGAAGTCGGTTTCCGAGATCTGATCGAGCGCGTCGCCATAGTTGCCCGGCGCGGTCGAGATGATCTCGCCGGTGATGAAGTCGCGCAGCGTGACGTCGCCTCCGAGGCCGTTGAAGCCGTAGGTGGCGGCGAAGTCGAGCCGTGGGCGCACGCGGTTCTTGGCCAGTTGGAGGTCGATCGCCAGGTTCTCGTTCTGGATCCGCTTGCGGACCAGCTCGGGGCGCTCCCGGAGTGACTGGGAGACCGCCTCGGCGGTGTCGATCTCGATGCGGGTGATGTCGGGCGGCGTACGCGGCAGAATGTCGACGTCCCACAGCTCGCCGTCGGGGATGTTCAACACTTGGCGCAGGTCGTCCTCGGCGTTGCCGACGCCGATCTGGGCGCGGATCAGTTCGTCGGTCCGGGTGGCGACCCCGGCCTCGCTCTGCACCAGCTCGAGCGGTGCCAGCGTCCCGACCTCGACCTTGATCTTGTTCTGCTCGTGGAGCTCCTTGGCCAGCCGTAGACTCTCCTCGGCGACTCCGAGTTGCTCGCGGGCCTCGACCAGGTTCCAGTAGTTCTGGGCGACGGTACGGATGACGCCGGTCACCCTCTCTTCGAACGTCTCCTGCGAGGCTCCGATGGTGTTGCGCGCCACCATGATGTTGCGCTCGGTGGAGACCCGTCCGAAGTCGCGCAACAGCGGCTGCCGGTAGGTCAGGTCGGCGTCGACCGTGAAGCTCGGGTTCACCGCGGCGAACTGCGAGTTGGTCTCGAAGCG
>JAWVZD010000297.1:0-4081 GCA_033722395.1 Thermoanaerobaculia bacterium
CGAGCTCGCCGAGGCCTTCGATCCCGAGCTCGACTGGCGCCGCTGTCGTTTCTCCTGGCTGGGAACCGATCTGCCGCGCGAGGCCGTCACCATCGTCTTCGTGGAGACCGAGCACGGTCTCTTACAGGTCCACGCCTATCCGTTCGAGGACGGTCTCGCGACCTGGATCGTCGAGTGCCATCCCGACACCTTCCGCCGCGCTGGCCTCGAGGAAGCGAGCGAGGAGGAGACGGTCGCCTTCTGCGAGGGGGTCTTCGCGGAGTATCTCGACGGTCATCGCCTGCTCACGAATCGCTCGATCTGGCGGCGCTTTCCGACCGTACGCTGCGCTACCTGGCACGTCGTCGACCGGGACGGCCCACCGGTGGTCCTTCTCGGCGATGCCGCCCATACCGCCCACTTCTCGATCGGCTCCGGCACCAAGCTGGCGATGGAAGACGCCATCTCCCTGGTCGCCGCCTTCCGCCGGCACGGCCTGGACGACGTGCCGGCGGTTCTCGAGTCCTACCAGGACGACCGCTGGGTCGACGTCATCAAGCTGCAGAAGGCCGCCCAGACCAGCCTCGAGTGGTTCGAGAACTCGGAGCGCTACATCGGCCAGCACCCGATCCAGTTCACCTTCAACCTGATGACGCGCTCCAAGCGAATCACCTACGAGAACCTGAAACAGCGCGATCCGGAGCTGGTCGCCCGGGTCGACGAGTGGTACCGCGAGGAGGTGGGCGCTTCCGAGACCAGCGCCGGCAAGGCGCCACCGCCGATCTTCACGCCGGCCCGGTTCCGCGACGTCCGGCTCGAGAACCGGATCGTCGTCAGCCCGATGTGCCAGTACTCGGCCGAGGACGGCTGCCCGACCGACTGGCACCTGGTTCACTTGGGGAGCCGCGCCGTCGGTGGCGCCGGGCTGGTGATCACCGAGATGACCGACGTCTCTGCCGAGGGGCGGATCACCTACGGCTGCGCCGGCCTGTACGCGCCGGAGCACGTCGCGGCCTGGCGGCGGATCGTCGACTTCGTACACGCCAACTCGAAGGCGAAGATCGGCATGCAGCTGGCGCACGCCGGGCGCAAGGGCTCGGTCGAGCATCCGTGGGAGGGCGACGACGTGCCGCTCGGGCCGAGCGAGGGCGCCTGGGAGACTCTCGCCCCGTCGGCTCTGCCGTTCCGTCCCGACTGGCCGGTGCCACGCGAGATGGACCGCGCCGACATGGATCGAGTGCGCGATCAGTTCGTCGACGCCACGCGGAGGTGCGACGAGGCCGGTTTCGACTGGCTGGAGGTCCACTTCGCGCACGGCTATCTCCTGTCGAGCTTCCTGTCGCCGCTCGCCAACCGCCGGCACGACGAGTACGGCGGCTCGCTCGAGAACCGGATGCGCTACCCGCTCGAGGTCTTCCGCGCCATGCGAGCCGCCTGGCCCGACGACAAACCGATGTCGGTCCGCATCTCCGCCACCGACTGGATGGAGGAGGAGGATCGCGGCATGACGGTCGACGACTCGGTCGAGCTCTCGCTCCGGTTGAAGGAGCTCGGTTGCGACGCCATCGACGTCTCCTCGGCCGGCAACTCGCCCGAGTCCGATCCGGTCTACGGCCGCATGTACCAGGTGCCGTTCGCCGACCGCATCCGCCATGAGGTGGGGATCCCGGTGATGGCGGTCGGCGCCATCTTGGGCGAGGACCACGCCAACACCATCCTCGCCGCCGGACGCGCCGATCTCGCGGTGATGGCCCGCCCCCACCTGCGTCGCCCCTATCTGTCCCTGGAAGCCGCCGCCCGCTACGGCTACCCGGACATCCACTGGCCGGGTCAATACCTGTTGGGGAAGTGGCCGGAGGAGAAGGAGGAGTAGTGTCCTACACCACCGTCCTGATCGTCCGCTTCGGCGACGTCGACTCGGCCGGCATCGTTTACTACCCGCGCTATCCGCACTATCTCCACATCGGGATGGAGCGCTTTTTCGCCGAGGTCGTGGGCGTCGACTACGCGGAGCTGGTGACCGAGCGCCAGTACGGGCTACCGACGGTGCGCCTCGAGGTCGACTATCGGCGGCCGCTGCGCTACGGCGACCGGGTCGAGATGTCGATCTCCATCGGCGAGATCGGGACCACCTCGGTCGAGTGGCTCTACGAGCTGCGGCGGGAGTCCGACGGCGAGCTCTGCGCGACGGCACGCACGGTCACGGTGTCGACGAACCTGGCCGAGCTCGAGAAGCTGCCGGTTCCCGACTGGCTGCGCGAGGCCCTGGCCGCGGGCCGGGCCGACTCCTGATCGGATTCGGCCGCCGAGCCTCCCGTCGTGGAGCGCCGGAACGAGAAGGTCTTCAGGCGAGGCTGGCGGCGGCTTCGTCGGCTCCCTGTCGGCGAAGGAACAGGGCGAGCTCCTCGTCCCGGCGCGGATGGCAGAACGGCCTGCCGGTGCGGATGAAGCCGAGCGCGCGGAGAATCCGGATCATCGGTTCGTTGTCGGGCCGAGTGGTGGCGAAGAGGCCGCCTGTCGGCGGCTCGTTCACCAGCCGCCGGCAGAGTCTCTCGCCGAGACGCCTCCCCCGGTGCTCCGGAAGAACGTAGACCCAGCCGAGCTCCAGCAGGTAGTCCGTGGCGCTCGCTGCGGTCTCGGAGCGTTCGAACAGATCGCTGCGATAGTCTTCGTCCGGGCTCTTCAGGCCGGCGATCGCTATCGGCTCGTTTGCCGACGAACGGTGGATTGCGAGTCGGTGAGCCCTGCGGATGCGGGCCGGGAGCCCGTCGTCCGACCCCCCGAACCCCTCCCGGACGAGCCGCTCGAACTCTCGCAGCTCCTCCTCGCTCGAGAGGCCCGGCCTCTTCACCATCGTTGATGGCTGATACCCGGAGGTAGACGGCTCACGACCCACGGCTACTGTTCGACCGCCATCGCCTTCAACTTCCCTCGATCGATCTTTCCCAGGTGCGTCCGCGGCATCTCGTCGAGGACGAAGACCCGGCGGGGATGTTTGTAGGGATCGAGGCGGTCGAGGACGTGGTCCTTGAGCTCGTCGGGGCTGGCGGCTTCGCCGTCGACGAGGGTGACGAAGGCGACCGGCTTGGTGAGGCCCTGGTCGTTTTCGACTCCGACGACGGCGCAGTCGCCGACTGCCGGGTGGCGGGCCAGGCAGCTCTCGACCTCCTGAGGCGCGAGCCACTTGCCCGATACTTTCAGGACGTCGTCGCCGCGGCCGCAGTAGGTGACGTAGCCCTCTTCGTCTTGGGTGACCAGATCCCCGCCGACGAACCACTCGCCGCGGAAGGCGGCCATCGTCTTGCGGAGGTCGCGCCAGTAGCCGAGGGCTCGCGAGCCGCCGCGCACCCAGAGCTTGCCGACCTCGCCGCGCGGAACCTCGCGGCCCTCGTCGTCGGCGACCTTGACGTCGAAGCCCGTGACCGGCCGGCCGAGCGTTCCGGGTCGGACCGCTCCCGGCTGGTTGGAGACGAAGATGTGCCACATCTCGGCGGTGCCCAGTCCGTCCAGGAGCTCGACGCCGAAGGTCTCGACCCAGCGCTCGTAGAGCGGCACTGGCAGAGCCTCGCCGGCCGAGGTGGCGAAGCGCAGCGACGAGAAATCCTGCTCGCGGGCCGCGTCGTGACTCACCATCTGGTTGATCATCGTCGGCACGTTGACCAGGATCGTCGGCCGGTGGCGCTCGATCTTCTCGAACAGGAGCTCGGCCGTCGGATGCTCGGGGAAGAGCACCGCGCTCGCCCCGACCGAGAAGGGAAACAGCAGGTTCGACCCGGTGGCGTAGCCGAAGTAGAGCTTGGGGACCGAGAGCGTGATGTCGTCGGCGTTGTAGCCCAGAGCCCGCTTGGCGTAGAGCTCGGTGGTGTTGACGAACGAGGCGTGGGTCTGGACGACTCCCTTGGGCAGGCCCGTCGTGCCGCCGGAGAAGAGCCAGATGGCCGCATCGTCGCGATGGGTGGGGACCGCCTCGAGGCTGTCGCCGACGTGCGCCGCCAACGGTTCGTAGCGCGGTGCTCCGTCGAGCGCCCCGCCGACGGCGAGCATGGTCGGAGGCCGGTCGACGCGTCGGCAGGCCTCGACGAAGGCCTCGCCCGAGCCTCGA
>JAWVZD010000298.1:0-4077 GCA_033722395.1 Thermoanaerobaculia bacterium
CGCCGATCGTGATCGACGCCCGCCTCGATCCCGAGTTCCCGGACGAGCTCTTCTGCGACCCGGAGACCGCGGCGAAGGTGGAAGAGCGCTGGCGGGAGTACTTCCCCAGCGGTGCAGGTGCGGACCAGGGAGCGACGGGCGGTGTCGAGATGGGCGATGCAGATCACGCCCATCTGGATCGGTGAATCCGTCCCGCCGACGGCTCCGTATCGTCAGTGACCGTAGTGATAGTGTGGACCTTTCTGAAAACGGAGAAAAGGAGATTTCATGAAGAGACTCACGATGTTTCTCGTCGCCCTGGCGCTCGTCGCCGCGGCTCCGGTCGTCCAAGCGGAGGAGATGAGCTGGACGGGCGAGGTACTCGACCTGGCCTGTTACGTCGCCAAGGGCGCGCACGGTGCCGATCACGCCGGCTGTGCCAAAGCCTGTGTCAAGGGCGGGCAGCCGATGGGCCTACTGACCGAGGACGGCACGGTCGTCCTGCTGGCCGCGAACCACGATGACGGGGCGCCCTACGAAGCCTTGAAGGACTGGGCGGGTAGCACGGTCGTCGTGACCGGCGAGCTGGTCGAGCGAGACGGAATGAAGCTGGTGTCGGTCACCGGCTCGAAGGCCGCCAGCTGAGGTCGTTTCGACCTCGGGCGGTCGCGAGACCGCTGGGTTCGACGCGCGGGAAAGGGTGAATCCCTTTCCCGCGGTCTGTTTGTGTGCATCGCATGACCCGACGTGTCGTCATCGCCGCGCTCCTCTTCGCCGTGGTGTTCGCGGCCGCCGCGCCCGTCGCTCTGCGCGGCCTTCTCCGGACCTGGGAGCAGAACGAGCTCCTGCGCGGCCGGGAGTTGGCGCGCGAGATGGGCTGCGACCAGTGCCATCGGCCGTATCGCGGCGTCGAGATCCCCAATCCGGGGAGCCGTTGGGGCAGCGTGCCTCGCTTCGAGGCCGGCAACTGGATGATGTACGGCGAATCGAAGCGGGAAATCGAGGAGTTCATCCGCTTCGGCGCGCCGCGCTCGTGGCTCGAAGACCCCCAGATCGTGGCGAGGCTCGAGGCGCAGCGGATCCGCATGCCGGCGTACGATGAGCGGCTCGACGACGACGAGATCGCCGATCTGACCGCTTGGGCGAGCGCCGTCGAGGGTGTGGAGCGCGCCAGGGGTGAGGGCGTCGAGGCGGGTCGGGAGATCGCGCGCCGCGAGGGTTGCCTCTCCTGTCACGGGCTCGAAGGCGCCGGAGGCCTGCCCAATCCCGGCTCCCTGGGTGGCTTCGTGCCGGGCTTCCTGGGACGCAACTTCGAGGATCTGGTGGCGAGCCGCGCCGAGTTCGACGAGTGGGTGAAGACCGGAACCGTGCAGCGCCTCGAGGCGAATCCGCTCGTCTCGTGGTTCTGGAGACGGCAGACGGTGTCGATGCCGGCGTACGGCGAGACCTTGACCGACGACGACCTGGATCGACTGTGGGACTGGGTGGTGGCTCTGCGGGAGACGTACCGCTAGGAGGCCGTTTTTGGCCTTGACCGGTCTCCGGTCTCGGGCAGTCTTCGGGCTCGGCCAGCCCTGGGGCTCGGTCAGTTTTCAGACTCGGTCAGTTTTCCTGCTCCGTCGGTCTTCGGGCTCGTTCAGCCCTCGGGCTCCTCGTCGAGCGGTGTGGGGCGTGCCGCGATCAGCAGTCGACCGTCGTCCTCGCGGATCTCGTACCGTCTGAGCCCGGCCCAGGGCTCGGTCAGGCAGGCACCTGTCGAGAGGTCGTACCGCCAGCCGTGGCGCGGGCAGACGACGACGTCGCCGTCGCGCTCGCCGCGAGTCAAGTCACCGTTCTGATGCCGGCAGACCATCTCGAGCGCGTGCCAGTCGCCGTCCTCGGTTCGCCGCACCGCGACCCGCCGCCCGAGGAGCGTCAGGTAGGTCTCCCGCGGTGAATCGAAGCGTGCGACCGGGCCGATGTCGAGAAACCTCATGCGCCTCTCCAGCTCCCTGTTTCGGCTCTAGCTCCCTATTTCGGAACGATCCGCAAGCCGGCACGCCTCAAGCCCTCGAGCCCGTCCTCGACGGCGTACGATCTGGCGAAGCCTTGCTCCCTCAGGCGGGCCGCCGCACGGGCAGCCAGACCGTCGTTCGCTCAGGTGCAGTAGGCGAGGATCCAGTCCGACCGCTCCAGGTGGTCCGCGAGCTGCGTGACCTCGCGCGCGCTCGTCCGGAGGTCGTCGGTGACGCGCTCGTCGGAGCGGCGGTAGGCGGCACTGCCGCGCACGTCGAGCACCCGGAGGGTCTCTCCGTCCTCGATCAGTCCCCGGATCGAGCGGGCTCCGATGCGCAGATCGTCTTCCATCGCCTCTCTTTCGTCGCTGTCAGGCTAGCAGAGCGGCGTGTTCGCTGGGCGGTGAACGAAGTGCGGTGTATCCTTCGGAGCGATCCGTGGGCCTCTGAGAGCTCTCGCGGGTCGAGGAGGGAACGAGATGGACCTCGAGCTGAGCGGAAAGAGCGCCGTCGTGACGGGTGCGAGTCGTGGGATCGGACGGGCGATTGCGCTCGGCCTGGCGCGAGAGGGGGTCGACCTTACCGTTTGCGCCCGTGGGGAGGCGGACCTGCGGGAGGCGGCGGAGGAGATGGAGGGCGAAGGGGTCGAGGTCGAAGCGCTGGCCGTCGATATGACCGAGCCCGACGCCGGCGGACGGCTGGTAGAGGTTGCGCTCGCCCGGTTCGGCCGGCTCGACGTCGTGGTCAACAACGTCGGCGGCAATCGCAGGGGCGACTTCGACGAGCTCGGCGACCAGGACTGGCTGGATCTCCTCGAGCTCAACTTCCTGTCGCACGTCCGCACCGCGCGCGCCGCGATCCCGCAGATGAAGCGGCAGGAAAGCGGCGTCGTTCTCTTCGTGTCGTCGATCTTCGGCCGCGAGGCGGGCGGTGCCGGCCTGTCGCTCTACAACACCACCAAGTCGGCTTTGATCAGCACCGCGAAGATCATGGCGCTCGAGCTGGCGCCGCACGGCATCCGGGTCAACTCGATCGCACCGGGCTCGATCCGGCATCCCGGCGGGAGCTGGGACCGCAGGGTCGAGGAGGATCCCGAGGGGATGCGCCAGTTCGTGGCCGACAATCTCCCCATCGGTCGATTTGGAACGGCAGAAGAGGTAGCCGATGTGGTGACCTTTGTCGCCTCCGAGCGAGCCTCGCTCGTCGTCGGGGCGTGCGTCAACGTGGACGGCGGGCAGTCCCGGTCTCTGATCTGAGCGGGTTCGGGCGGATCGGAGATCGGTGACAGATATCGCCGAGCCTCGGCTCAGCTCGGGGCCTCGCTCCGCAGCAACGACGCCCTACAGATCGTCGCGCTCACGCTCGAGTCGGCGCCTCCGCTTGTCCCACTCCTCGCGAGCCAGCTTCTGGAGGTCTTCGATCGTGTCGGATTCGTCGATGATCTCGATGCCGATCATGGTCTCGAAGACGTCTTCGAGCGTCACCAGGCCCGCCAGGCCGCCGTACTCGTCGAGCACGAGCATGAGATGCAACTTCTCACTGAGAAGCCGCTCGAACACCCTTCCGATGGAGACCGTCTCGATCGTGGTCTGGACCGGTCGCTCGATGTCCCGGAGGCGTAGCGAGCCCCGACCCGCCAGCTTCTCGCGCATCAGGTCGATCCTCAGAACGAGCCCGCGGGTGTCGTCGAGGCTCGTGCCGTAGATCGGGATGCGAGAGACCGAAGGGTCTGGATGCCGCTCCAGCGCTTCCTCGATGGTCAGGTCCTGCTGGAGAGCGAAGATCACGGTCCGGGGCGTCATGACGGCCTTGACCTGCAGGTCGCGGAAGCGGAGGAGGTTTCTGAGGATGCGCGACTCGTCGGCCCCGATCTGACCCCGCTCGACGCCGACGTCGGCGAGAGCCGCGAACTCCTCGCGGCTGAATGCGTGAACGGGGCGACCGCGCGTGATCAGCTTGGTCAAGAACTCCGAGACCCATATCAGCGGATAGAGGACCCTGATCAACCCGCGAACGAACGCCGCGGTCGGCCCCGCCAGGTTCCTCCAGTAGACCGCGCCGAGCGTCTTGGGCACGATCTCCGAGAGGAACAGGATCAGCAGAG
>JAWVZD010000299.1:0-4063 GCA_033722395.1 Thermoanaerobaculia bacterium
GAGGTCGTCGACCAGCCGGCGCACCTCGTCGGCGACGTGAGCGTACTCGCCCACGGTCTCCTGCAGCGCACGCTCACGCGCCGTCATGCGCCCGGTGGTGTGGAACGCGAGCACGTCGAGGGCGAGCCCGGAGTGTGCGGCCCCGCCTAGCTTTTCGAGCTGCTGGTCCAGGAAGCTTCCGAGCAGTAGACCTTCCCGCGCGAGCTCGCGGTAGAGCTCGTGGCTGAAGACCGGTTCCGAGGCGCTGGCGGCTGTGGCCCGCTTCCACATGCGGGTGAGCAGGATCTGCAGCGCCGGCGCTACCGGCGACTCCGGATCGTCCGACAGGTCCTGGGCGATCTTCTCCGGCAGGCCGGAATCGATCTTCAGCCCGTACTGCTGTCGCAGCCGGCGAGTGCGAGTGAGGCCCGTCACGACTTCGACGATCGCCTCGGAATCGAGGCCCTGCAGGAACGCCTTGGCGTGCGGAACGTCGTGGCGCTCGATCACCCGGAGTACCTCGGAGAGCCACTCCTTCCGGAACGACAGGATGACGCTGCCGCGGACGCCGGCGCCCTCGCTCACCACATTGCGCAGCTCCGCGATCAGCGTCTCCAGGTCGCGCCGTCGGACGGCGTCCGGGTGGATCAGAACCTCCTCGAGCTGATCGAAGATCACCACGATCGGGCGCCCCGCGGCCTCCTCGGCCTCCCTCCAGACCTCGACGAGGGTGCGCTCGGGCGGTCTGGGCTCCGGGCTCACCGCCGGCTCCGACTCGTCGCCGGCCGGCCGCTCCGGCTCCGTCGACGCGGCGACCCCCGGGGCCGGCTCGGGCGGGGGCTGCCACATCGTCCGGACCAGTTTTTCGAACTGTTGTTCGAACTCAGAGCGGATCGTCCGCAGCCGGGTTTCGAGCTCCCGGGAGGCCTCACCCATGGCCGACGGCTCGAGTCGGTCGAGCTCTTCCAAGCTGCGCTCGATGCTCTCGTCGATCCGGAGGCGCGCGGCCTGGAGGGCGTCCACCGGATTCAGGTTCGCGGAAGGGGCTGGGGGCAGCGCACCCTCCTCCCGGGTGGCCCTCGAGCGTCCTGCCAAGCTGGACTTCATCTGGTCGAGGGGGCTCGTGGTCTCGTCCCGGCGCAAATAGAGGGTCTCGTGACTCCATTCCAGGCGCGGCTCCAGTCCCGCAGCCAGGAAGGAGGACTTCCCGACCCCCGACTGACCGTAGAAGAGCACCAGCTTCGGCCCCCCCTCGTCTGTGATCGAGTCGTAGAGATGGCGGATCTCGCGGTTGCGGCCGAAGAAGATCTCCGCGTGCCGGGCCTCGAAGTAGTGGAGCGAGCGGAACGGGGTGACCGGTAGATCGCGCCGTGGCAGGCCGGGCAGGCCCCAGACCGGATCGGGGATCGGCAGGAAATCCGAGCAGCGCTCCAGCACCGCGCTCACCGGGCAGGCGTAGAGCGTTCCCGCGACGGTCTTCTGGTCCTTCATCAACGCGAAGCGGAGGACGCCCACCAGGGCGCCGTCGACGAGCATCGGGCCGCCGGAGAGGCCCTTGACCGGGGCGCCGTCGCCCGCCGCGGCCTGCTTGGAGAAGAGCTGGAACACGGGCACCCGGTTGAGCTCCGCCACGTGGCTCTCGACGCTTCCCGTTTGCACCATGCCATCCACGGGCTGGGAGTCGGGGAACCCGAAGGTGGTGAACTCGCCGCCCGAGCGATCCAGCTCGGCCATCGGCACCGGCAGGGCCGGCGGTGGCTCGGCGCACTCCAGAATCACCCAGTCCTGGAAGGGATCGAGACGGTCTTCGTAGATCGTGGCCTCGGTCCGATGACCGGGAAACTCGAGCACGATGGTGCCGGGGTACGGCATCGGCGGAGTCTGATGGCGATCGGCCACCACGTGCAGGGCGGTGAGCACGAACCGCTCGTGGACCAGGGTCCCCGTCCCACGGCTCAGGCTCTTTTCGTCCCGTACGACGTCGATTCGGGCGATCGAGCTTCTCAGTCGGTCTTCCACAGAGCCTCGGGGCCACTCCAATCGCGGACCTCGGCCGAGCGCACGGCACCGTCGTCGCCGAGCTCGAGGCGCGCGAACGTCGGCTGGAAGGTGAGCCACTCTCCCAGACGCCCGGCGGCGAGATCCTCGACGAAGGGCCGAAGCCTCCGGAGCGCGGTCTCGTCGTCGCCGGTAACCACCTCCTTGGGGAAGTGGATGAGGTCCGCCCAGGTGCCGGAGTTGAGATAGAAGCCGCCGCTGTCGAGCTCGACCTGCTTGGCCAGGTGGGTGTGGCCGAAGACGACGTGCTTGATGCCCCCCCGAGCCAGCTCCTGGGCCGCTCCGAGGTACTCACCCGCCGTCTCGACCGAGCGATCGAAAGCCCGTTCGGACTGCAAGACGCGGACCGCGCGCAGCAGGGCGGGCAGACGCTCGTCGACGGCGTCCTTGCCACTGGCGAACAACAGTTTGGCCAGCCCGATGCTCCGGTCGACCGTTTCCCAGGTGGAGATGTCGCTGCCGATCTCGGCGGTTGCCGCCCCGTGGCCACGGGTCGCGTCGATCTCCTCGAGGAAGCTCTGGGCATCGGCGCCGAGCAAGTCCGACAGGACCTCTCCGAGGGCTGCTTCGTCCTGCGAAGGCTCGAGCTCGGCGCTCGATGAGGCCGCCTGCCGCGGGGCAATCGGGCCGCCTCCCATGTCGCCGCCGAAGTCTTGGGCCGGCGCCGTCTCGGAGGCGATGTCGCCGCCAAACGAAGGCAGTGCGGCCTCCTCGAGCTTGTGCCGCGAGGCCTGCCGTGCGATCCCCGCTACCCGAGCGAGGATCCGGCGGAAACCGGGCTCGAGCGCCAACAGCACCGGGATCATTCCGTCGGTCTCGGGCTTGAGCAGATCGATGAACCGGTACTGCTCCTTGATCGGGTTCACCACCTCCGCAACCATGCGGCTGCCCGCCGGGGGCTCGAAGCGGTACTTCTTCGGCACCTCCTGGCCGCGTGACATGAGCGACCGCACGCGGCGCAGCCCGTCGTAGTCGACGACGTTGAAGCGATCGTAGCGGTTGCCGTGTTCGATCAGCGCGTCGCCGAGGACCAGCGCCTCGCCGTCGTAAATGAACCGGTACGCGTGGCGACCGCGGACGCCGATGTGCTCCTCCAGGCGGCGACGGACTTTGGGAAGGGCCAGCTCGATGTCGTGGTTGCCGAGCAGCAGAGTCAGCCGGTGGCCCGCCTCGAGGACCCGGCCCAGTCCCTCGAACACCGCCCGATCTCGCTCCACGATCGTATCGAGCTTCGCCACCGCCTCGTCGGGGTCGGGCGTATAGGGCACCCAGGGTGCGGCACCCGCATCGCGCTCGGCGAGGAAGTCCACGAGATCCCCGTTGAGCACCAGATCGACGGCCGGAGCATCACCGGGAGCGCCCGCCAGGGCTTCGAGAAACGCAGCCACCTCGTCGGAGCGGGTACAAATCCGGAAGCCGCGCTCGTCGTCGCTGCCCGGCTCCGGATAGACGCCGCCCAGATGAAGATCGGAGATGACGAAGACGAGACGATCCACCCCTTCCACTGCACCCTCCTCCCCGAGTCTGTTGATCCGCGGGAAGCCGCATGCTAGCATCGTTCCATCGGAATCGCTGATCGGGGGGGTTTCTGTGGCCACGGGAGCGGGAGCGGGCCTTGGAACGTGACGGAGAGCCTGACGCGTACAAGCTGCTCCTGTGCCATCGTCGGCGTCGGATCGTGCCCACAGCGGAGTTCCACGGGACCTGGCGGGAGAAGGCCCGCGAGTTGACGCTCGACCACCAACCGACGCTCGGCTTCAGCCGCTACGCCCAGGTGCACCAGGTCGCGTGGGCCGATCCTCTCTACGAGGGCATCGTCACCAGCCGCAGTCGGCCTGTGACCAACTTGGTCTCACGCCTGGTGGGGCGCCGCCCGGACCCCGCGGAACAGGACAGCTTGAAATGGCGGCGCGAACGTTGGGACGTGGTCGAGGAGATGTGGTTCGACGACCGTGAGGGGATGCTCAACGCCTGGCAGTCCGCGGAGGGCAGGAAGGCTGCCGAGGAGCTGGTGGCGTTGCGCACC
>JAWVZD010000300.1:0-4038 GCA_033722395.1 Thermoanaerobaculia bacterium
CCACTACGGCTCCGCGTCCACGACCCCACGCCCCAAGTCGGTGAAGTAGAGGGACGCGATCGACACTAGGCAGTAGGCGGCGAAGTAGTAGAAGCCGCGGTGGATCTCGGCGTCGAGATTGTCGGTCGCCTTGGCCGACAGGAAAGCGACGTAGACGCCGACCAGGAAGACATCGGCCATCGACCACTTGCTGATCGCATCGATGAACCGGTTGATGCGGGCGCGGCTCGAACGATCCCGGAGTGCCAGCGCCGTCAGCAGGGCGGTGCCCTTGGCGAACGGCACGATGACGCTGAACAGCAGGATGAGCCCGGCCACGAAGTCGTTGCCCGACTGGTGCAGGTTCTCGACCGTCTGCAGGATGGAGCGGGTCTCCTCGAAGAGATCGCGCTCGAGCCCCATGAACTCGATCGAAGCCGTGATCGTCAGCAGCGGCTCGGTCAGGCCGGGAACGAGCAGGACGAACGACAGCAGGATGAGGGCGAAGGCGATCCGGTTCTTGGTCATCGGCAGGCGATCCTATCTCAGCACCTATAATCACTCCGCGCCGGGTGCCCCCAGCCGGGAGGCGCCGGGAGGCGGAATCCCACACGTCGGGAGGCGCAGATGAAGACCGTTCGAAGCTACGTCGTCGGAGAGTGGTACGAAGCCAGCGACGGATTCGTTCCGTTGGTGAACCCCTCGACCGGCGAGACGATCGCCCGGGTGTCGAGCCGGGGTGTCGACTTCGCCGCCGTGCTGCGGCACGCTCGCGAGGTCGGTGGCCCGGCTCTGCGGGCGATGACCTTCGGCGCCCGTGCCGAGCTCTTGGGGGCGATGTCGAAGGCGCTCCGCGCCGGCCGCGACGAGCTGCTCGAGCTCTCCTGCCGCAACAACGGCACCACCGAGGGCGACGGCTCGTTCGACATCGACGGCGCCAGCGGCACGCTCTACTACTACGCCAAGCTCGGACAGGGCCTGGGCGACGGGCGATTCCTGCCGGACGGCGAGGGCACCCAGCTCGCCAAGACGGAGGGCTTCTGGGCCCAGCACGCTTTGACGCCGCGCTTGGGCGCCGCGGTCCACATCAACGCCTTCAACTTCCCGGTCTGGGGCTTCGCCGAGAAGGCGGCCTGCGCTCTCCTGGCCGGCATGCCGGTCGTCACCAAGCCGGCGACGGCGACCGCCCTGGTGGCCGAGCGCGCCGTCGAGATGATCGTCGAGGCCGACGTCCTGCCCGAGGGAGCCCTGCAGCTCGTCTGCGGCTCGACCGGCGATCTGCTCGACCGGCTCGGACCGCAGGACGTCCTCGCCTTCACCGGCTCGGCCGCGACCGCCGCCCGGCTGCGCGATCGCGACAACTTCCGCTCGACGAACGTCCACGTCAACGTCGAGGCCGACAGCCTGAACGCCGCCGTGCTGGGGCCGGACGTCGAGGCGGACGGCGTCACGCTCGACCTCTTCGTCCGCGATGTGGTGCGCGAGATGACCCAGAAGGCGGGCCAGAAGTGCACCGCGGTGCGCCGCATCCTGGTGCCGCGCGAAGCCGTCGACCGAGTCGCGGCGCGGCTGTCGGATCGCCTGGCGAAGGTGACGGTGGGCGATCCGTCGCGCGACGGTGTGCACCTGGGGCCTCTCGCCACCGCGCAGCAGCTCGAAGACGCCCGCCGCGGCCTCGAGGCGCTCGGCGGCGAGCGACTCTTCCCCGACGGGGAGCCCGATCTGCCGCAGGAGGGCTACTTCCTGGCGCCGACCCTGCTGCTCGACGAGCGGGGCGACCGACCGGGGCCGGTGCACGAGATCGAGGTCTTCGCTCCGGTCGCTTCGATCATCCCCTACGACGGCTCGCCGGCAGAGGCGGGACGGATCGTCGCCCTCGGCGGCGGCACGTTGGTGACCTCGCTCTACAGCGACGACGCCGAGTGGCTCGAAGAGTCGGTCGAGCGGCTGGCGCCGACGACCGGCAGGATCTACATCGGCTCGGAGGGCTCGGCCGAGGTGGCGCCGGGCTCGGGCGCCGCGCTACCGCAGACGCTCCACGGCGGACCCGGGCGGGCCGGGGGCGGCGAGGAACTCGGCGGTCTCGTCGGGCTCGAGCTCTACATGCAGCGCGTCGCCGTCACCGGAGAGCGCGCTCTGGTCGAGCGGCTGACCGGCGGCTGAGGCCGGGGAGTACGCCCCGATACCGTGGCGAGGTCTCCCCCTCACTCGAGGGTCACGTTAACCTCGCCGACGCCGACGTCGACGACTAGATAGGCCGTCCCGGGCCCCTCGTCCCAGACCACCTCGTTGCCCAGGAAGAGGAAGCCCGAGTCGCTCTGACTGCGGCGGCGTGGATAGAGGTTCGCCTCGCCGACCCCGACCGACAGGCGCACGGTGCCGACCACCGCCTCGGATGCGAAGACGTCGACCTCGCCGACCCCGAGCTCGACCTCGAGATCGCCGGCCAGGTCTTCGATCTGGATCTCTCCGACTCCGAGCTCGACCTCGAGGGCGTTCGCCGCCGGCATGGTGAGCAGCACCTCGACCGACGGCCGGTTGAGCAGCTTGTTCGAGTAGCCCCTGAGGTCGAGCGCCAGGCTGTGCTTCCTCAGCCTGTGGTCGAGCCGGACCTCTTCGGCGCGCTCGCGGCAGCGCTCGGAGGAGGAGCCGCAGAGAACGACGATCTCGACCTCGACCCGGCCGGGCTCGCCCGCTACCACCCGAACCTCGCCCAGCGGCACGTCGAGCAGGATCTCGTGCTCGGCGGAGAGCTCGAACTGTTCGGCGATGCGACGGATCTCGACGTCGGCCGAGGCGGTGGCGGCGATCGCGGCGAGGGCGACGACGAGGACGGGAACGAGTACGGCGATGCGCTTCATGGACGACTCCTGCTCTCGATTCTCGGCTTCCACGGCCCGGCTCCCCGGCCGCAGCGCGTGGATCGATCTACGCTCTGGAATACGGTGGAACGGCCGGCGCTGTTTCGCCCAGTCGGTGAACGCACGCCCGTCAGCGGTCGGTCGGGAGCCAGGTCTCGAAGGTGAAGCGGATCGGATGCCGCTCGTCGGCGGCGTGCGGCTCGCGCGAGGCCAGCTCCCAGTCGTCTCGGTTCCACTCCGGGAAGTGCGTGTCTCCCTCCGGCGTGGCGTGGACCCGCGTGAGGAGCAGGCGCTCGGCCTCGGGCAGAGCGCGGCGGTAGATCTCGGCCCCGCCGGCGACGAAGGCCTCCGTTTCGCCGGTCTCGCGCGCCAGGTCGAGGGCCTCTTCGAACGAGTGCGCCAGGTCGACCCCGGCCGGCAGCTCGGGCTCGCCGCGCGAGACGACGACGGTGCGCCGTCCCGGCAGGGGCCGGCCGATCGACTCCCAGGTCCGGCGCCCCATGATCAGGTGGTGTCCCATGGTGGTGCGCTTGAAGCGCCGCCAGTCCTCGGGCAGTCGCCAGGGGATGTCGTTGCCCCGGCCGATCACGCCGTTGTCGGCCACCGCGGCGATCAGGGTGATGCGCATGGCGGGCCGGCTCTCGGCTCCCTCAGACCGCGATCGGTGCGCGGATCGCCGGGTGGGGATCGTAGCCCTCGATGGCGATCTGCTCGTAGCGGAAGTCGAACAGCGAGTCGACCTCGGGGTCGAGCACCAGACGCGGTAACGGCCGGGGCTGGCGGGTCAACTGCTGGCGCGCCTGCTCGAGGTGGTTCGAGTAGAGGTGAACGTCGCCGAAGGTGTGGACGAACTCGCCGGGCTCGAGATCGGAGACCTGGGCCACCATGTGGGTCAGCAGCGCGTAGGAGGCGATGTTGAACGGCACCCCGAGGAAGACGTCGGCACTTCTCTGGTAGAGCTGGCAGGAGAGCCGGCCGCCGGCGACGTAGAACTGGAACAGGGCGTGGCAGGGTGGCAGCTTCATGCGATCGACGTCGGCCGCGTTCCAGGCGCTCACCACGTGACGGCGCGAGTCGGGGTTGGTGCGGATCCCCTCGACGACGCGGGCGAGCTGATCGACGTGGCCGCCGTCGGGGGTCGGCCAGGAGCGCCACTGGTAGCCGTAGATCGGGCCGAGGTCGCCGTTCTCGTCGGCCC
>JAWVZD010000301.1:0-4037 GCA_033722395.1 Thermoanaerobaculia bacterium
AGACTCGCCCGATCGGGATCGAGGAAGGCGGCCCGCAGGCGCTCACCGAGCGGCGTGCCACCCGGCTCGTGCGTGACGAGATGCGGCCGGCCACGCGCTTCCAGACGGGCCGCGGCGCGCTCGAGCTGGGTCGACTTTCCGCAGCCGTCGAGTCCCTCGAAAGTGATGAAGCGCGGCGGCATCGACGTCGAGTCTCGCGGGCGGTCCTTCAGTGGGCGGTCGATCAGTGGGGTGCGACGCGACGCGGCGGCTCCAGCGGCGCGCGGAGGTCGACGCGCACGGATCAGCCGCCGCTGCCGCGACGCAGGATGACCAGGGTCCGGTCGTCGTGAAACGGTACCCCGCGGGCGAACTCGCGCACGTCGTCCTCGAGCGACCGGGCGATCTCTTCGAGGGGCCGTCCGCGCTCGGTCACGAAGACCTTCTCCATGCGCTCCATGCTGTACTCCTCGCCGTCGGGGTTCTCGGCCTCGACGAATCCGTCGGTGTAGAGATAGAGCGCGTCCCCCGGCTCGAGGGTACGCTCTTCCTGTTTGTACTCGACGTTCGGCACCAGTCCGATCGGCGTACCGGTCGGGCCGAGCTCCTCCACCTCGCCCCCGGCGCGCACCAGCAGGCCGTAGTTGTGGCCGGCGTTGCTGTACGCGAAGACACCGCTGTCGGGCTGCAGGCAGACCAGGAACCCGGTGGCGTACTTCTCCGGCGGCGTGCGCTGGAAGAGGCGGCGAGAGACCCGACCGAAGACCTCGGCGGGTGGGAATCCCTCCTCGATCGGACCGGCGGCCAACGCTTCGAGCGAAGCGGTCAGCAACGACGCCCCCATGCCCTTCCCCGAGACGTCGGCCAACATCACGACCAGCTCGTTCTTCTCCTCCCGCTGGCTGATCTGGTAGTAGTCGCCCGAGACGCCCCGCGACGGCACGTTGCCGGCATGGATCTCCCAACCCTCCGGATCGGGAAGATCGTCCGGTAGGAGGCCCACCTGAATGCGCCGCGCCAGCGCCAGCTCCTCCTCGAGCCGGCGCCGCTCGAGCGCCTCCTCCTGCAACGCGACGTTGCGGATGCGCATCGCCGCGATCGATGCGAGTGAGGTCAGCAGCTCCATGTCGTCCTCGGAGAACTGCCGCACGTGCAGGCGCGAGTTCAGCGCGATCATCCCCAGCGAGCCGTCCGGACCGAGCAACGGCGCCGCCACGAGGCTCCGCACCCCCGAGGCGACGATGCTCTGCTGATTGCCGAAGCGGTCGTCGCTGGCGACGTCCAGAACCAGCGCCGCCAAGCCTTTCTCGATGACCTCCTTGATCAGGGTGCGCGAGTAGAGGAACTCGCTCTCCAGCCCCGGCACGCTGCGCTGCGCCGCCGGCCGGATCTCGCCGTCGGCATCCTTGATGAAGATCATCCCCTGCTCCGGCTGCAGGTGGACGAACACCCGGTCGAGGATCATCTCGAGGAGCTCGTCGAGACCGAGCGACTCGTTCAGGGCTTGATGGACCTCGTTCAAGAGGCGTAGCCGGTCGGCGAACTTGCGCAGCTCCGCTTCACCCTTGAGCGACGTCGTGCCGATCGACGAGGCGCTCTGCATGAGGTCGCTGGCGTCGCGGAACACGGTGTGACCGAAATCGACGCCGGAGCTCTTGTCCTTCGAGGGATGCTCGTCGTCGTGCAGCGAGATGACGCTGCCCGAGACCTTGATGACGTCTCCGATCTCGACCGGCGTCGGCTCCTGCACCGGCGAGCCGTTCAACAGGGTGCCGTTGCGGGATCCGAGATCCTCCACCATGATGGTGCCGTTCTCGCGGTAGAGCCGGGCGTGCTGGCGGGAGAGGAACTTGTCCGCCAGCACCAGATCGG
This sequence comes from Thermoanaerobaculia bacterium, assembly GCA_033722395.1. Taxonomy (GTDB): domain Bacteria; phylum Acidobacteriota; class Thermoanaerobaculia; order Multivoradales; family JAHEKO01; genus JAWVZD01. The sequence continues at coordinate 1,852 of JAWVZD010000301.1, forward strand.
AGGACGAGGACCGACCCACGACCACCGAATCACCCTCGAAGGGATAGTCGAACGCCTGGCCGTCCGCCGGGACGACGTGGATACGAACCATGGAGAGGAATCATAGCAAGAGTTCCGACCCGTAGAGGCGGTGCCGAGCCCACCCCTCCGGACTTGACAAGCGGTCCTGCAGACAAAAGGATTCGACTCGCTGCGCGCCGAGCCCCTCCATGCCGACACTCTTCATTCCACGCGAACGCGTCCACGGTGAGACCCGCGTCGCCGCGACCCCCGAGACGGTGCGGCACTACGTCGAGAAGGGCTGCGAGGTGATGCTGGAGTCGTCCGCTGGAGGGGAGGCGTCGTTCGGCGACGCGGAGTACGCCGAAGCGGGTGCGGCGATCGTCGACAGCCCTCCGGAGGAGCGCGTCGACGCCGTTTTGCTGGTGTCGGCACCGTCGAGCGACGATCCGACCTGGCGCGCGGTCGGAGAGGGCACGCTCGTTCTGGGCTTCGTCGACCCGTTCCAGCGCGACGACCTGCTGGACCTCGCCCGGGAGCGCGGCGCGACCCTCGTCTCGGTCGAGCTGGTGCCGCGCATCACCCGGGCGCAGTCGATGGACGCGCTCTCCTCGCAAGCGTCGATCGCCGGTTACAAGGCCGTTCTGCTGGCGGCGAGCCGTCTCGACCGCTACTTTCCCTTGCTGATGACCGCCGCCGGCACCATCAAGCCGGCACGCGTCGTCGTCATGGGCGGCGGAGTGGCGGGTCTCCAGGCGCTCGCCACGGCACGGCGCCTCGGAGCGGTGGTCGAGGTCTCGGACATCCGACCCGAGGTCGAGGAGCAGGTCGAGTCGCTCGGCGGTCGCTTCATCGATCTGCCCGAGCTCGAGACCGGAGCGGGCGAGGGCGGCTACGCCAAGCAGATGGGCGAGGAGTTCCTGCGTCGGCAGCGCGAGATCGTCAAGCGTCACGTGGCGGCGGCCGACGTGGTGATCTGCACCGCGCAGGTACCCGGCAAGAAGGCACCGACCCTGGTGACCGCCGACATGGTCGAGGCGATGCGTGCCGGCGCCGTGATCGTCGATCTCGCCGCGCCGCAAGGCGGCAACTGCGAGCTCACCTCCCTCGAGAAGGAGGTCGACGCCGATGGGGTCACCATCCTCGGACCGCTCAACCTGCCCGCCTCGATGCCGCGCGACGCCAGCGTGCTCTACGCCCGCAACGTCGAGGCGCTGGTCGGCGAGGCGCTGGAAGAGGACGAACTGACGATCGATCTCGAAAACGACGTCCTCGTCGGCTGCGTGGTCGTCCTGGACGGCCGCGCCGTCCACCCGAAGTTCTCTCACCTCGAAGCGGAGGTCACCGGCTGATGGGCCCCCTGCTGATCGGACTCTACGTCCTCGTGCTGGCGACCTTCGTCGGCTTCGAGATCATCACCAAGATCCCGCCGACGCTGCACACGCCGCTGATGTCGGGAGCCAACGCGATCTCCGGCATCACCATCCTGGGGGCGTTGGTGGCCGCCAAGAGCGATGCCCTGACGGGCAGCACCATCCTGGGGATCACGGCGGTCGTCTTCGCCACCATCAACGTCGTCGGCGGCTTCCTGGTGACCGACCGGATGCTCGGCATGTTCGGGCAGAAGAAAAAGAAGCGGTAGGTCATGGTCGAGACGCTCGTACCGCTCGCCTACTTGCTGTCGGCCGTTCTGTTCATCTTCGGCCTCAAGGGGCTCACCCGCGTCCGCACGGCTCGGCGCGGCAATCTGCTCGGCGCCACCGCCATGTTGATCGCCATCGTCGCGACGCTGGTCGAGATGGGAACGATCGAGTACCGCTGGATCGTCGTCGGGCTGGGCGTAGGATCGCTCATCGGCATCGTCGCCGCGACCCGGGTGGCGATGACCGCCATGCCCGAGATGGTCGCACTGCTCAACGGCTTCGGCGGCGGCGCTTCGGCACTGGTCGCCGGGTCGGTGCTCTTCCTGGAGATCGTCGAGCCCGATCTCGCCGGCGTTCCGGCCGAGATCCTCGAGGGCGGGACGGCGACGGCCGTCACCGTCGTACTCTCGATCCTGATCGGTCTGGTCGTCGGCGGCGGGATCGGCGCGATCGCGGCGGTCCGGGTCGAGATGACCGCGATGCCCGAGATGGTCGCTCTCTTCAACGGTTGCGGCGGCGCCGCGTCGGCGCTCGTCGCGTCCT